>JAJTEK010000092.1 GCA_021299695.1 Pirellula sp.
CAGTGCGGCGATCCTCATGGCACTGATGGTCGGACTGATCCAAACGGCGATTTCCCTGGGGCGTTTCGGCGACCTCTCGCGTTTCATTTCCAAAGCGGTGATCGTCGGCTTTACACTCGGGGCTTCGATTCTGCTGCTGAAGGACCAGCTCAAAAACCTATTCGGTCTGCAGGTGGCGACCGATCCGCACGATCATTTTTTGGTCCGGTTTTGGAAAACCATCAGCGCCTCAGATGGCATTCATACACCGACACTGTGCGTCGCCCTAGCGACCCTGGCGATCGCACTTGCCATACGCTGGATCAACCGCCGCTTCTCGGTCTGGCTTCCGGAGTTTCTCATCGCCTTGGTTGCCGTCTCGGTCGGGCTGTACTGGATCGATCCCTCGGGAGGATCGAACATCAAGCTCACCGAGAGCGTCCCAAGAAAACTGCCATGGTTTTCCCTGCCGGTTTGGGATTTGACGATGGTCCGAGAACTTTCGGGAAGCGCACTTGCAATCGCGTTTTTGGGAGTCCTTGAAGCCATGGCAATGGCCAAATCGATCGCTGCCAAGACGGGTGAAAAACTCGACATGAACCAACAGTGCTTGAGCGAAGGGCTAGCCAATACCGTCGGGAGTTTCTTCAATTGCTTCCCCGGTTCTGGATCGTTGACCCGAACCTACATCAACCACAGTTCCGGGGCCGCCACCCAGTGGTCGGGCGTGATCAGCGCCGCGGGTGTCGCCGCGACGATTCTGTTGTTTGCCCCGTTTGCCTCCTACATCCCGCGCCCTGCCTTGGCCGCCATCCTGGTCCTGACGGCCTTTCGTATGACCGAGGTCGCGGCCCTGAAATACATCGTCAAAGCCACGCGCTTCGATGCTTGGATCCTGGCCATCACGGCACTCTCGGCAATCTTGGTCTCCGTCGAATTCTGTATCTTGATCGGAGTGGCTCTTTCCTTTGCCCTCTACATTCCAAAAGCTGCGAAAATCTCGCTGACCGAACTGGCTGTGACGACCGATCGGGTGATCCGAGAAGTCCAGCCCGAGGACCCTCGATGTTCTCTGGTACGTATCTACAACCTCGAAGGAGAGCTTTTCTTCGGTAGCTCCCCAGATTTCGAAAACTTGATCGAATCGATCCAACAGCAGGTCGAGCCGAGCTGGAAGGTCATCATCCTTCGGCTCAAACGCGCTCGAAACCCTGACTCGGTCTGCATGCAAATCCTCGAACAATTCATCCGACGCATGCACGCACGAGGTGTCACGGTGATGCTCAGCGGTGTCGACCAAGAAATTATCAAAGTACTGGCAAATGTCGGTATCCTCGAACTCACCGGCGCCTCGAATGTCTTTCGCGAGGAATCCGAAATCTGGGCCAGTACCATCCAAGCCCTCAAAGCCGCCTACGCCCTGCTCGGTTCGCAGCGATGCAAGCATTGCCCAAACCACCCCGGACAACTCGGTGCGTCCGACTGGTCCTACATGATCTGAGCCCTTTTGGTTGCTTGATGTATTTCCCAAGGCTATGCTATAGAGCCCCGCCGTGCCAAAATTCATAAGGCACCAACCCCTGAACTCTCCCGCCGTCAATCGCTCTGTGCGCTATGGAAATAACCCTGTTTCGACGCATCGCTTTGGCCTGGACTCTGACGATCCTCCTTTCGCCGCTTGCCCTCGCACAGATCGATTTCAACAAGCAAGTCCGACCGATCCTTGCAAACCACTGCCTCCAATGCCACGGACCGGATTCCCAAAATCGGCAAGCTGACCTGCGCCTCGATACCGAAACCGAAGCGAAACGCTCGGCCATCCTCGCCGGCAAAGCCGAACAGAGCCCCTTGGTCCAACGGATCGAATCGGACGACCCCGATACGCTCATGCCTCCAGGCCACCTTGGTAAACCCCTATCGGCTGACCAGAGATCGATTCTCAAAGCCTGGATCGATCAAGGAGGCAAGTACGCCGACCACTGGGCCTTTGTGCCCATCGGGAATTCCGAGGAACTGCTCAAACAAGTCACCGATCAAGGCAACGGCAACGAACAACCGATCGATCGCTTTGTGAAACATTCGCTCAATCGGTCCGGGCTCAAGCTCTCGGAGGCATTGCCCACCGAAGCGTTCATTCGACGTGTCTGCTTTGATCTTACCGGATTGCCCCCAACCCCAAACGAACTTGCCGAATTGCTCGCCGATCCCTCACCCGAGTCGATCTCAAAGTGGATCGACAAGCTATTGCAGTCACCGCGCTACGCCGAGCGATGGGGGAAACACTGGCTGGATATCGCTCGCTATGCCGATACGCACGGAGGTGCGGCGATTGGATTTACGAGCTTCCCGTTCTCGTACACCTACCGTGACTACGTGATCGGCGCTTTCGAACGGGACTTGGCCATGGACCAATTCATCGTCGAGCAAATTGCCGCCGACCAATTGGACCGACCCGAGAACGATCCGAGCCTCGCAGCATTGGGGTTCTTGACCGTCGGAATGCAGTTTCGCAACTACCACGACACCATCGATGACCGAATCGATGTCATCACCCGGGGACTCATGGGGCTGACCGTCACCTGCGCACGATGCCATGACCACAAATTCGATGCGATACCGACGGCCGATTATTACAGCCTCTACGCATCGATCGCACCGAGCAGCGCACCGGAGACTCTACCTGTCATCGGCCCGGTAGCCGACGCGAATGCCCGTGCCGAGTATGAAAAGCAACTCGCAACCCTGAGCCACGAACATCGGCAATTCGCTCGCGAACAAAACGAGGTGATGCGCAGTCGACTCCGAATGCAGACCGGTATGTACCTTGCCGAAATCGCCAAAGGTGCCGTCGAACAGGATCTTGCCACGAACTTCCTCTCCTACCGCACCGATGAAGTCCGACCGATGGTCCTCAACCGGTGGCTCAAGTACCTTAGCGAATTGCCCAAAGACGATCCGGTGTTCCACTTCTGGCTCGAAGCTCGATCCTGGGGCCAACTTTCCGATGAGGAATTCCAAACGCGAAGCGAGCAATTGGTCGCAAAACTCAACGCGGATCTGCAAGCCTCTGGCCAAACCCCCGATAAGCTCTACGGACTGCGGAATGAAGCGCCCCGTTGGAACCCTCTTGTCACCGAGGCGATCTCCCAAAGAAAACCTAAATCGATCGCCGAGTTGGCCAGCATTTACGGGGATCTGATGGCCGATCATCACAAACAATGGCTCAGTGCAATCCTTCAAACCTCCCTCGAAGCCGCCCCGGGAGCGACTGTCCTACCGGACGATCATCCAGAACATAAAATCATCAATAGCCCTTCACACCGGCAACTCCGAAACCACCTCTACGGACGCGGTACTCCCCTGGACCTCTCCGAAGAGGAAGCCTCAAAACTGACAAATCGAACGATCGCCGACATGATCAGCGGGAAACGATCGGCCATCCACCAACTCAACCTCGCCTCGCCAGGTGCGCCACCTCGCGCGATGGTCCTCGATGAAACGACCGACCCCCAAGAACAACACATCTTCTTGCGAGGAAATCCTCTCTCCCGAGGACCAAGCGTCGCGCCTCAATTCCTAACGGCCCTGAGCAACGGAGCACCCCGAGTCTTCGAGGACGGCAAACGACGACTGGGTTTGGCTCGCGCTGTCGTCGCTACCGATAACCCAATGACAGCCAGGGTCCTGGTCAATTGGGTCTGGCAACAGCACTTCGGAACCGGTCTGGTCCGTACCCCCGATGACTTCGGCACCCGAGGGCAACCCCCAACCCACCCCGAACTGCTCGATTTCCTAGCCGATGGATTTCGCAAGAATGGATGGTCATTGCGATGGCTCCACCGCCAAATCCTCGCCACCGAGGTCTATCGTCAAGGTGCCATCGAGGATCCTCATAGCCGGTTGATCGATCCGGAAAATCACTTGCTCTGGCGAATGCCTAGACGACGACTCGACTACGAAGCCATGCGCGATGCGATGCTCTGGATCTCAGGCGAATTGGACCTGACCCAAGGAGGTCGGCCCATCGATTTCGAAGCCAACACCACGGCGACGCGACGCAGCGTCTACGGCTTTGTCAACCGCGATATCGTCTCGCCCCTGATGAGCACTTTCGATGTCGCCAATCCCAACGCTTGTACCGCCAAACGGCCCGAAACGACCGTCCCGCAACAAACCCTCTTTGCCCTCAATAGCGAGTTCATCCAAGACCGCGCTTTGAAGATCGCTACCCTGTCGCGCGCGTCGACCGAACAGAGCCTCTCGCAACGCATCGAGTCCCTTTTTCAAATCATCTTGGGCCGAAAACCAACCCCACACGAATCGCAACTCGCTACGCAATTCCTCGAATCGCCCCAACTGCCGAGCGAATCGCAATCGACAGATCCCGAACGCCCTTGGGTGCAGTTAACCCATGCCTTGCTAGCCTCCAACGAATTTATCTTCATCGATTGATCAGGAACCAAACTATGGATCGCCGGCACTGGATGAGACGTTGCGGGATGGGTTTCGGAGGGCTTGCCCTCAGCGGCATGCTCGCTTCGGAGAAGCGAATGTTCGCTCAGAGCGAATCGGAGCCGCTGGCCTCATCTGGGGCCTTGCCCCTGCATTTCCCAGCGACGGCAAAACACGTGATCCACGTGTTTCTCAACGGCGGGGTCTCGCAAGTCGATACCTTCGACCCCAAGCCGGAGTTGACCCGAAGGGCAGGGCAGATCCTCCCTTTTGAAAACCTCAAAACCGAGCGAAAAACCGGAGTGGCTCTCCCCTCGCCGTTCGCCTTCGAACAGCACGGACAGAGCGGGATCCCCGTCAGCGATCTGTTCCCCAAATTGGCCAAGTGCGTCGATGAGATGACCGTCATACGATCGATGTACGCTCAACTGCCAAGCCACGAGCTGTCGCTCATGCTCATGAACACCGGCGACCAACGCTTGGTCCGCCCGAGCCTCGGGTCCTGGCTCACTTGGGGCATGGGAACCATCAACGAAAACCTCCCCGCATTCGTCGCCTTGTGCCCAGGAGGACTGCCCGTCGGTGGGGCAGGGAACTGGCGAAGCGCATTTCTGCCAGGTACCTTCCAAGGCACCCGTATCGATACCTCGAAATCCGATACCTCCAAGCTGATCGACCACCTTCAAAACAAAAGGCTCTCGGCTGGCGAACAATCAAAACAGTTCGAGCTGCTCCAGCAACTCAATGCCACCCACCTCGAACAACGACCCGGAGAGGTCGCGATCGAGGCCAGGCGCAAGTCCTTTGAACTGGCCTACCGCATGCAGTCGGAGGCCGCCGATGCTTTCGATCTTTCGGGCGAACCAGAACATATCCTCAAGCTCTACGGCGATGGTCCACAGAACCGCCAACTCCTGATCGCACGCCGACTCGTCGAACGCGGCGTTCGATTCGTGCAGACCTGGCACGGGGAAATGCAACCCTGGGACAGCCACTCGAATATCCTCCAAGAGCATCGCAAAGTGGCCAACGAATGCGATTCGGGGTTGGCCGCCCTGCTGATCGACCTGAAACAACGCGGTCTGCTCGATCAAACGCTGGTGCTCTGCTCCGGCGAATTCGGACGGACCCCCACCGTCGAGATGGGCCAAGACGGGACCGGGGCCAGCCAAGGTCGCGATCACAACCACTGGGGATTCTCGCTATGGATGGCCGGCGGGGGCGTCAAACGCGGGACGATCTACGGAGCCACCGACGAATTCGGCTTCAAAGCGGTCGAAAACCCAGTTTCGATCCACGATTTGCACGCCACGATCCTACGCCTCATGGGATACGACCATCAGCGGATGACCTACCGATACGCTGGCCGCGATTTCCGCTTGACCGATGTGCACGGCCAAGTCATCGATGCGATCTGCGAACGCTAGGCTTGAGCATGCGTCAGAGTCGCAAGTCGCTCTAGAACCTTCAACGCTTCTCCTGAATCGATCGCATGCTCGGCCCGCCTAGCCCCGTCGAGCAACGAATGCGTTTTGTTGCAAACCCAAAGTCCCGCCGCAGCATTCGCCACGACGATGTCCCGAGACGGGCCGAGCTGACCTCGCAAAATCTCTCGAATCCGCTCGGCACTCTGCTCCGGTCCATCGACCAACAGTTGCTTCGAATCGATTTCCGGCAACCCAAAACTCCGATGGTTCCAAAACAGTTGCGTGATCATCCCATGCTGGATATGCAAGACGCTCGTCTGGGCACTGAGGCTCACCTCGTCCAACCCATCACTGCCCCGGACGACAATCGCCGCCTGGATCGGCAACTGCAACAAAGTCGCGGCAAGCTTGGTTTGCAAATCCTCGCGGCCTGTCCCTAAGACCTGGTAGGACGCGCCTGCAGGGTTGCACAATGGGCCTAAGTAGTTAAAGAGCGTCGGAACTCCAAGCTGCCGACGCACCTGGCCCACGTACTTCATCGCCGGGTGCAAAAGCGGAGCAAAACAAAAGCACAATCCGAGCTCGTCCAAACAGCGCTCCACACAAGGGCGGTCGGCCTCAACGCCTACCCCAAGCGAACTGAGCACATCGGCCGATCCGGTCGCGCTGGTGATCTTCCGATTCCCATGCTTGGCCGTGGGCATCCCGCAAGCCGCAGTGACAATCGCACTGGCGGTCGAAATGTTGAACGTTCCCGAACCGTCGCCACCGGTCCCACAGGTGTCGAGCAACTCCGAATGCTTGCTGCGAATCGGAGTCATCATCAGCCGCATCCCTCGGGCCGCTCCCAACATCTCCGAGACCGATTCCCCCTTGGCACGAAGCGCCAAAAGCAACCTGCTGATCTGCGAATCCTCGGCTCGACCCGCAAGCATCCAGATGATCGCTTGCTGCATCTGGTCGGGCGAAAGGTCTTGGCCCGCCTCAGCGGTTTGTATGAATTCCTCAAGCATGTTCGTAAGGTTATCTTCGGGCGACTAGCCCGCAAGGCGAGTGAGAAGGTAAACTACTAAGGTAGCGACCCGAGCATTGCTGGAAAAAAAGCACGTTAGAAGCATTTGAGCCTATATGTCTAAAAAAGTCATTATCGATTGCGACCCAGGAATCGATGACGCCATCGCGTTGATTATCGCACTGTTCGATCCGCGGCTCGATGTCGTCGCCGTAACGACCAGTGCCGGAACGGTCCCGGCCGATCAATCCGCACAAAATGTACAGTCGCTGATCGAAAAACTCGATCCGCCTCGGTTCCCACGCGTCGGGTTCGGAACCGACCCCGAGGACGCTCCGGTGCTCGACGAAGCTGAACTCCACGGCGCCGATGGACTCGGTAACCTGGGTCTCTCCCGCATCGATCGCCAGCACCTGATGCCCAGCGAAAAACTCATCATCGATCGGATCAAGTCCGATCCAGGACGCGTGACGATCCTGTGCCTCGGACCTCTGACGGGAATCTCCCGTGCCATGCAAAGAGATCCGAGCATCATTTCCCATATCGATCGGATCGTCGTCGTCGGAGGCGCCGTTCCTGGCGATGGAGATATCACTGCCGCCGCCGAATTCAACATGTATTTTGATCCCGCCAGCGCCAACCGTGTCCTGCGATCGCCGACGACCAAAACCCTTTTGCCCCTGGAAATCGTCCAGCAAGTCCGCTTCGATCTCGATCTGATCGCGAACTTGCCCTTGAAGTACACCCGCGCCGGCGGTCTTTTGCACACCATGCTCTCGCACATGTTCCGCTCCTACCGACAATTGCGAGGCATGGAGGCAATCGTCCTCAAAGGGGTCGTCGGGGTGGCCTATTTGCTCGAGCCCGAACTGTTCCAAACAGAACAGCACTCGGTGGCTGTTGAGGAACAAGGGGACGTTACCCGAGGGGCTACCATCGTCGATCGCCGCCCCCATGCGGCCGTCTCGCGAGATCTAGAGATCGTCTCGGGCGTCGATCCTCAAAGTGTTCGAGACCTTGTCGTCCGCGCACTTCGCTATGCGGGACAATGCTCCGCATAGCTGAATCTAACCACAAGTGAATGATTTCCAACCCTTCGATCAAGGAGCTTGCATGTCGAAAGTCTCGCGAACCGTCCATTTGGCCTTAGTCCAAATGACCACCCCCGGGTCGATCGTTGAAAACACTCAAAAAGCGATCGAATTGGTGCGGCAAGCAGCCAAGGCAGGTGCGAACATCGTCTGCCTACAAGAGCTCTTCAATGCCCCCTACCCCTGCCAAAGCGAAGCACACGAGCGGTTCGCTTGGGCCGAATCGATCCCCGGCCCGACAAGTCAAGCGATGAGCCGGGTAGCCAAGGAATGTTCGGTCGTTGTAACCGGCTCGGTCTTCGAACGCCGCGCCCAAGGCCTATACCACAACACCGCACTGGTCTTTGACACCGATGGCACACAAGTCGGGTTCTATCGCAAGATGCACATTCCAGACGACCCGCATTACTACGAGAAATTTTATTTCACCCCGGGTGATACCGGGTTTACCGTCGCTAAAACCAAATTCGGTACCATCGGTGTGGGCGTTTGCTGGGACCAATGGTATCCCGAAGCGGCTCGTTTGTTCGCGCTTCGCGGTGCGGAAATCCTCCTATACCCGACGGCCATCGGCTGGCTGGCCCAAGACAAAGTCAGCGTCGGAAAAAGCCAACATGAAGCTTGGGAAACCATGATGCGGTCCCATGCGATCGCCAACGGCGTCTATGTCGCGGCAGCCAACCGAGTGGGCCAAGAGGATTCGATTGAATTCTGGGGAGCTTCCTTTGCCTACGATCCAGCAGGAAATCTGCTCTACAGGGCCAGCCATTCTCAAGAGGAATTGGTCATGGTCCGATGCGATCTCGATTCGATCGATACCCAACGAACCTACTGGCCATTCTTGCGAGATCGCCGCATCGATGCCTATGGAGACCTTACCAAGCGTTGGGTGGACTCATGAAAACGACCAGCGCCGTCGAACGCGGTTACACCTGGATCGCCGAATGGGAACGGCACGAAGCGACCTGGATCGCTTGGCCCTACCGCGAATCGACTTGGCCGGGCAGACTCCAATCGATCCTGCCGATCACGGAAAAGATCATCCGTACACTCGCCGAAGTCGAAACGGTCCACGTTCTGGGAGGTCCCAGCGAGACTTTTCAACTCGCAGCCGAAACGCTCGCTGGAGTCGAAAATGTCCACGTCCATCCCATCCCCACCAACGATGTTTGGATTCGCGACTACGGGCCTACCTTTTTGGTCAATCCAAAATCTAAGAAACTCGGAGCCGTCCGCTGGATTTTCAACGCTTGGGGAAACAAATACCATCCCCACGACGACGATGCCAACGCATCGAAGCGAATCTGCAATGGCCTTGATTCCAAGGGGAAGTGGCATTTTGACCCCCGATCCAATACCGAACCGATCGAATCCTTCGGTTCCGATTTGGTCTGCGAAGGTGGAGCGTTGGAAACCGACGGAGAAGGAACCTTGCTATCGACCAGCAGCGCGGTCGTTACCGGCACAAGAAACCCCTACCGGAGCCATGAGCAAATCGAAAGAGAATTCAAGCGGATGCTCGGCATTGAAAAAGTGCTCTGGATCGACGGCGGAGAATTGGCCGGTGATGACACCGATAGCCACATCGATCAACTCGTACGATTCGTAAGACCAACGGTCGTGCTGGCTGCGGTATCATCGACCTCCGACGACTCCAACGCTCCGCATTTGGCCAAGCAATACCAAGTCCTTCGGGAATCGACCGATGCGAAAAATCGCGAACTCGAGATCATTCCCCTTCGGACTCCCCCGCCGAGGATGATCCAAGGTCGACGGGTTCCCGAGAGCTACTGCAATTACTACCTAGGAAATGGGATCGTCATCGTCCCGCAATTTGGCTACCGCAGCACCGATTCGGCTGCCTTGGGGATCCTTCAGGAACAATACCCGGACCGTGTGATCATTCCGATCGACGCCTCGGATTTTATCATCGGGCTCGGTGCCTTCCACTGCGCAACGCAACAGCAACCGGCCGTCTAGCAGGTCCATTGGATATCCGATCCCCAGTGGCCTGTAAGCTCACAACGAAAACGTTTTCAATCGCACCCTGAGTTACTTCTCCAAGGGGCGTAAGTTGAGAAGACTTGGGACCTCATCGACCCTCTCAATTTCGAATATAAGCTTATCGACAAGGTCAATCATGGAGCTAGCGATTGGGGGCCTGAGTTCTGGTCCGGCGAAATCCCACCAGAAAAGAATGGGTCGATCCAGATAAGGGGGCGTAGGGTCTAGAAACAGGTACCCATAACCCAAAAAGTCTGCGATGGGTAACCAACTACTCGAAAGGGATACATCCCGAGAGAGGTAGGGTACAGCATTAGCGTTCGCTTCGCTCAATGGGCCACAATCACCGTACTCCTCGAGAGACTTCTTGGCCTCCAGCATTTGGGCAGTTGAAAGAAACCGCATCTCTCCACACAAACCCCTTCCGTGCCTTGCCCCATCTCCATTCATGGAGCGAAGAAAATCAACGAGATCGGCAGGGAAAGCCCAACCTGTCTCATCCACGAGACTCTGAAGCTCGTCCGACGTCGCACCTGGAGGAAGAATAGGGGGGGAGCCCCCGTCCCTTCTTGCCCCGTGGACAAGTTCGTTTAGGTATGTCAGCTTTTGACGGAACATAGACTACTCCACTGGCGGGACCACTTGCTGGACCGGTTTTGGTTTGTTGGAACATTTTGGAACTATACCCTTCGAGCAGCGACCAACACAGTGCCGAACTTTTGCGGGGCAGCTTTCGCACGGCCCGTCGGTTTTGCCTTTCATCATCTCGCAGCTCGGCACCGGGTGCCAGGCACCCGGTAGGGAACCAGGTCAGATGCTAGCAAACAGAGAGCCCTAAATCGGTGCCAGGCACCCGCTGCGGCGCCAGGTCGGATGCTAGCAAACAGGTGTCCCAAATCGGTGCCAGGCACCCGCTGCGGCGCCAGGTCAGATGCTAGCAAACAGGTGCCCCAAATCGGTGCCAGGCATCCGATAGGGAGCCATGTCCCCGATGAGCGGTTTCCCAGTGGACGGCCAATGATCGACAATGCAACCGAGATTCTTCAGTCCCTACAAGCTCGAAATGGCAAGCGTATCGGAACTGAGGAAGTCACTCTGATCCATCCGTTACCCTGGGATATTCGTACCAATGCCGCTGGGTTCTCGGTCATCGTCGATGCTACCGGAACGGAAGTTTTGCTCGCCTTTGGGGAGGATCTACAAACAAGCAGGGCGGTGGCGGAGTTTGTGGTTCGCTCGTTGTTGAGTTACTCCCGCCCGTAATTTCCCGCCTGCTTACAGAAGAGTTCGGAAATTCGATTCAAATTGGTAGACGTGCTCGCCATCGACTTCGATAATGGACGCTGATGAACGCTAATAGATTCGCATCTGGGTTGGCCGTTATGAGGCAGGCAAGGCAGAGAGCTTAATGTCCTCTGCTTTCCACTCTCTGAAATCTACTTTTAGCCGCAAAGCGGCTTGTCGAGTTCTCAAAAGCACTTTTCAGGAATGTCTTGCAGTGCCGGAGAGTTGCGAGGGATTGAAGTATCACTGTTTCGGCAACCTCGCTTATCCAGCGGTTTCAAGAAGCGATTCCTAACTTTCCCCGAAGCTCCGAAATGAACACTTCGTTTGTTCCAATTTGCCTAGACTCACCGCTTGTTGGATCGTCCCAATATAGATCAATAACAGGACATTCCTTTATGACAAGTCGCACTTCGGCTGAAATCCCTTGCGGCTCCAAAGAACCGAGTATCCTAGAAGCAGTACAGCACAAAGACGCAATTCGCGAACCTAAGTATGGTGCCGCTATTGCCGCAACTCGATTCGGATCGAGCTTCGCGCAGAGCTCTAGCAGGTAAACAGAATGGAATTCGTCTGCGTTCGGTAGCAATGAAGCGATCTCGTCATAGTCAACACCAATCAACATCTCGGAACCCTGAGCAAGTATTCGTGAAGCGTACTCATCCAAAGGCGTTCCATTCATCGACTGGAACTTCGTAAGGTCGAAGACTTCGACGGTCATTTGAACAACCTGACTACTTTCCCAAGTGCATCGATCTCACAGAACCCGTAGAACTGCTCTACGCCTTTCCGGCCTGCAAGCTCCCACACAACGTTATGCATCCTAGCGACATAAACTTGTCCATCAACGACCAATGCCGTGAATCTTCCCGCCGGAAGATGAGCCGAAACTACCGCTTGCTTGCCAACGAATAGGTTTGCTGGCGTAAAGTGCGGATTGAGAATCCGGAGGTTCGGTCCCTTAATCGGGCATGAATTATGCACCAGCACGCCCAGCTCGCCGACTTGGTAGACGTGCTCGCCGTGGACTTCGATATTGTAGACCGGCTGCGAGACTCGCGAAAGGGAGACGCTCAGAACTAGGCCAGAGGCTTTAGGCGTGAGGCTAGAGGGAAAACCCAATCCGAAAGACTCAGTATCGCAACAAAGCCTCTACCCATCGGCAAGCTCACTTAGCGGCACCCATTCCTGGCGATCGACTGACCAGACCGGGTGGATCGTTGTACCGGTGATGGTTTCGACAGTGCCGTCGGCACCGAGCTCATCCACGCTGGCCACAACTGGACTTCGCGGGTAACAGACCGTGCGGTGACGACCGAGCCACTATGAAGTCCTGGGTTTGCAAGTGGCGGTCGCCACTGTTTGATGATTGTTGTTCGCTCACCTAACGTGGCGAACAACGACTCGGTGTAGCGGTTGGATGGAGCGGACGTGAGGTGTGAGGTGTGAGGGGAGCAGCCGGATCTTTTGCAAGATCCACTAGTCCTCGATCAAGCGAAGCTTGATCGAGGACTGGCTCATGCGGTTTGTCGGGTTGCTGAGCACGACATGAGTGCAAAATAGCGACATCCTCGCCGTTGGCTGCGGGTTAAACCATTGTTTTCATCGTACTCGATGGCTGTTTGAACTGAGGCGGTTCGCGGTAACTTGCGGACCAATGGGCCGGATTGATATACTAGATCGCGACGGTCTCGAATCGACCGTTACGACAGGAGTGATGCCGAAGATCGCAGAGCCAAAATGACATCATCGAACACACCTAATCCACCCGAAGAGAATCCTCTCGAGTTCCGCGCCGGTTCTGATCCTGACGTTTACCACCAAGGAAGCTCGGGAGTCGCGAAGGACGAGGATGAGTCGTCGTTCAACCCCTATGAATTTCATGTTACCGGTGAATCCTCTACGACACAGGGTGAAGCGACGCAGGCGTCTTGGTACGACGATTTCGACCAGCAGGTACCTCCGGTCGACGCCTCCTACTGGATCGCCATCGGACTGCTGGGACTCTTTACCGTGGGTGTATGTTTTTCCGATGCGAACATTTGGTCGGTGAACATGGTTTGGGGATTGATCGGAATCGCTGGCTGGTCACTCGTGGTCCTTATCCCACTTGCTTTGATCAGACTAGGACTCCATCGCCAAGCCATTGCCAAGGCGATCCGCTTGGAAACTTATCCTGGTGGCCAACGTTTCGGACTGCTTTATTTGTTGTATTCCCTTGTGTTTTCAGGCGGATGTGTCCTTTGCGGAATGTTTGCGTTCTTCGGTATCTGCTTAGGGATCAGTGTGACGGCGAGACCTAGCGGGCCGGGGCTCGAGTGGCTATCGGTGAGCGTCAGCGGATCGCTGGCCCTTGCGATCTCCATTTTTCTTTTGATCCTTGGGATCCCCAAATACCGATAATGGCACCTTCAAAACCCGTCACTCCTTACACGTTTCTTGGAAGCACCCAGAGCCTTTGCCCAGAGTGTTTGCGTGTGGTGCAGGCCAAGATCATCGCCAAAGGGAACCGGGTGTACTTTCGCAAGCGGTGTCCTGAGCATGGACTGCGAGAGGATTTCATCTGCAGCGATCGGAGCTGGTTCGATCGCTACGATACAGCCTTGCCGGCTCGCCTCCCGAGGCATACTCAGGTCGAGCCATCGAAGGGTTGTCCGATGGACTGCGGGCTGTGCTCAGACCACGAGCAGCATACGTGCGTGGCGGTCTTGGAGATCACCGACAATTGCAACCTGACTTGTAGCATGTGCTATGCCGATAGCCGACCGGGGCTCAAGCACAAGTCGCTCGACGAGATCAAACGTGCGATCGATACGCTGGTCGCTGCCGAAGGCCAACCCGATGTGCTTCAGCTCTCGGGGGGTGAGCCGACGCTGCATCCTGAGTTCGAGCAGATCCTCCAATATGCCCTTTCCCAGCCGATTCATTATGTGATGATCAACACCAATGGGATCCGTTTGTCCAAGGATGCAGGGCTGATTGAAAAGATCGCCGAGCATAAGCATCGCATTGAGATCTACTTGCAAATGGACGGGGTCGAAGACTTCGTTTTTGAAAAACTCCGAGGACAGCCACTTCTTGCGATCAAACTTCAAGCCCTCGATCGGCTTGGAGCAGCCGATTTGAACGTGACCTTGGTGGCGACCTTGCAAGCGGGAGTCAACGAAGGACAGCTAGGTGGATTGCTCGAACTTGCAGCCCAAAGGCCTTGGGTCAGCGGACTGAGTCTCCAGCCGGCGACGTATTCAGGTCGGCATTATTTGCCCGAGCAATTGGAATCCCGGATCACCGCACCGGACTGCATCCGCCTGCTTTGCGAGCAGTCGCAAGGGCGTTTGAGCGAGTCGGATTTCTTTCCGCTCCCTTGCGCGCATCCAAACTGCCATGTCTTGGCCATGTGCTATCGGCACGAAGGCCAACTCGTACCCCTGACACGATTCATCGATGCGACTGCCAACCGGGACTTGTTGGCAAACGGGTTGAGTTTTACTCGGGATGAAGGTAAACGACTGGCTCAGCTTTACATGGCTCGCAACGCCTGCTGCGGGCCCGACGGTTGTATCGATAGTGAGCCTGCCTTGGTTTCCCTAGGTTCTCCTGCTCGGATTGCCGAAGATTTCTTTGCCAAAGCGATCGAAAAGGAACTTGGAAGCAAGCAACTCCTGCGGATCACAATCACCTCTTTTTTGGACGCATACAACTTTGATGTACGGCGAGTCATGAAGTGCTGCACGCATCATGTGTTACCCAGCGGACATATCATCCCGTTTTGCGCTTACAACGTTTTGTATCGCAATGGTCATGTACCGCTTCCAGAATTGAGTAACGCCTTGATGATCGACAACACGGTGGTCAAACGATCGTGAGCCTACAGGCATCCAAGTTGCTCCATTCGTTGATGATGCTCTTGGCCTTGGTTGTCAGCTATTGGCTTTATCGGCACAGTCGACAAAAGTTAGAGATTTCGTCTGACCACAAGCGTTTCTTATCGTTGGCAGCCCTTCTCGGTGCGTTCATCGGGGCGAAGCTCCCTTTTTTGCTAGAGCAGGATTGGACTGGGCTCAGTCCATGGACCCATTGGCTCAGCGACGGCAAAACGGTATTGGGGGGGATTTTCGGTGGTTATGTTGCAGTCGAGTTGACCAAGGCGTGGCTTGGTGTTCGTCAAGGAACCGGAGACGCATTTGCGGTCCCAATTGCGGCGGGATTGAGCATCGGCCGGATAGGTTGTTTCCTGGGTGGTTGTTGCTACGGGGTACCGACGAGTTTGCCTTGGGGCGTCGCCTTCAAGACGGCCCCTGATGCTGGGGAATGCCTGCGGCACCCGGTTCAACTCTACGAAACCTTGTTTCACTTAATCGCGTTGATCGTTTTGGTGATGCTCGAGCATCGCCAATTGGCAGTAGGTCAACGCCTCAAGCTTTACTTGATTGGATATCTGATCTATCGATTCATCACCGAATGGATCCGACCTGAGCCTAAGGTGCTCTATGGGTTTACGGCCTATCAAATCGCATGTGTGTTTCTAGCGATACTGCTGGTAGGTCAACTCCATGTCGTGGCCCGGCGTAAATCGCGAGTCGATTTCTGAGCCTTACCATTCCAGGCCGGTGTTCAGCTCCCCGCCGTTGCGGGTGCCCAAGGCCTGAAAAACCGCTGGTTCAATGCGTGCCGGAAGGAACCGAACCCCACCATCTCCATACAACGTGTTGATGCCCCCAGTATGGAAACTGGAAAATCCACCCATGACCAAACTGCCGCTATCGGGATTCGAAGTCGTCGTCGAGGAGACTGCTTTGAACCCTGTTGGAAGCAAAATCGTATTCGAGGAACCGTCGGCGATATCGCTGAACTTCGTCCGGCTCCCTAGATAAAACACCCCGTCGTTATCGGTGTCCAAAGGGACTTCGGTACTGGAGTAACATACTGCATACGTCGAAATCCCGATATCGTCGCTGTCTGGGCCCATATCGCTTGAAAGCGGATACGAAGGACATACCAATGAGGCGATCCGAGCTCGGCGAGATGGAACATTCGCAACATCGTAAACGCCTTTCGATTGGTCGATCGACCTGTAAAGGAAGGACTGTTCGATGTACGGGAGTAGCTGCACGGTCCAACTGATATGCTTCCCGATCGGTTCGTTGCGGATAGGCCCTGAATCGTTGATCGTACCGCTGGGAAGATGCTCGGCAGCGAACTCGAAGTTGTGCATCGCCAAGCCGACCTGGGCGATGTTGTTCGCACAGGACATCCGCCGCGCTGCCTCCCGCGCGGCTTGGACTGCGGGGAGCAATAGGCCCACGAGAATTCCAATGATCGCTATGACCACGAGCAGCTCAACGAGGGTAAATGCAGCTCGGGTATGCCTGCGATTCGTCAATCTTTTCTTCATCATTCTTTCTCCTACCAGTGGACGTCCTAAGGGTGGACATGGGTTTGTTTTGTTGAAACGGTGTTTTTCAAACTAGCGATTCGGTTCGACGTCGGGACTCGCACTTAACACGATGTGTCTGGTGCGTTGGATTCGCTGGGGGGATTGATGGAGTCCCCCCAAAGAAGCTTGTACACTCGCGATGGCCTTGCCGTCCTTGCGCTCCATCCGAATGTCGACTTTGGTGACCAGACCCGTACTGGGATCTTGCAGGTCGAGCCAGACCTCCCCGGCATACTCTCGGTTCAGAGCGAACATCGAGGCGGCTCGGTCGCAACCGGCCTCGCAAAGCAACTGGGTTTGGATCATGTTTCGCTCGGACTTGACGGCCTGGCGATGTCTCAGTACCGATCGGATATTCGTGGCAGCTAAGCTGGTGAATATGGCGACAGCGACTAACGCGACGATCAGGATCGCCCCGGATCGCTTGGGGTTTCTTGCGGCTCTCATGGGGACACCTCGGGTGCTGCTCCTGCCGGTTGGGCTTCGATGATCCGATAGCGAGGATCAATTTTTTTGCCAACGACTCGCAGTCGTGTGTTGATCACTTCTCCAGCCGGATTGAGGGCTTGGACGACTAAGGTCTCGGGTTCAAAACGAGCTCGGTAATCTCTGCCGATTTCGTAGCGATCGGTTCCGATCGGCTTGGCCGACGGATCGTCCTTGGGGATAACTCGTCGTTGGACCTGTCCGTCGAGCGATTCGTAAGTGACTTCTTGGCCGGGCATCCCAAGCACGACAAGACTTGGGGATCGGTGCTCGAATTGGTCGGCTTTCGATACGTCCTCTCGCCATCGGCTTGCAAGCTGACTGAGTTCTCGTTGCAGATTGGTTTGTTGCTGCATCGATTGCGTCCAGTGCATCGATCGCTCGATGAGGGTTATGCCCAGGAGCATGACCATCGATCCTGCCGCGAGGCTCGAACAGAGTTCCACGAGCATCGAACCTTTGCGTCGGTTTCTCATGGCAAGACCTCCTTGGTCGATACCCATCCGGTCAACTCGACCGAGGTGGGCATTCCAGGCCTTTGCCAATGAATCTGAACAAGGACCTTGGTTCCGCTTGAATCGTCGATCCGCTGGACGTCGAGCTTACCATCGGGCAAAGCACTTGCGACGTCCTCGGATAGCTTGACCTGCGCTATGCGTTGATCGAGTCCATCGAGCCCCCCTGCACTGAGCCATCCGATTTGATTGGCCGCCTCGTGCAAAGCCAATTGGTAATGCTTGGTGTCTTTGGCGACCCCGAGCAGTCGATAGTTCAGTCCGACAACGCCCGTGATCACAGCGCCCAGAAGCAAGGCTGCGATGACGACTTCAATCTGCATTAGGCCACGCGCTCTTTGAGGGCACCTACGGTTTGTTTTCTTTCGGCTCATGTTTTTATCTCCAGTTGGTATCTGTAGCCAGCACGGATATCAACCCGTACAAGCTTTCCAATACCGCAGAGGTGATCCCAAGGACGGTGATTCCAAAGACGGCGATAAAAAGAGGATGCAGTAGCGATTGCCATTTGGCCCAGCGGTACTGCTTGGGCGAAATTCGGGCGTCTGCAAAGCTCCGCAAGACCCAGGCTTGGTTCTTGGCCGACTGATCGACCAACGCTTCTTTCTCTTTGGACGTCAGCAAACCGACCGACTCAAGGGCTCCGATCCCATCGGATCCTTGCTCGATTTCGTTGCGTGCTACCAAAAGGTCTTTCCGAACACTCGCGTCCCGATGGAACTTGGCCAGCGTCGAAAGTGTGCCGCCTATAGGACGCCCAAATTCGATGGAATTGGCCAACATACGGAGCAACGCACCGTGGGTTTGCTCGGAATCCCCGGGCCGCCCCAAGAGCCGCCCAATCCAATTCCTTAAAGTCTCCGACCAGTTCAAAACGAGTGCCAACGCGGTCAATCCGAGCGAAATCAAGGCGGGGAATATCGCGTAACTCAGGACCAGCTTGAGCTTGTTGTATCCAGCGCCTCGCAAATCGAACTCCTCCATCATCCTCAAAAGCGTCGGGACGATGAAGTAGTTGAATAGACCCAGCAGATAGAACATCACGAACGAAACGGCGAACCAGTAGACCAAGGCTGGTTTCAAGAGCGAAGGCTCCGGATCCAGTAGGGCGACTGCGTTCTCATGACGCAGTTGCTCAAACGTCGGCAAGACGATGCCCCCTTGGAGCCCGAGCCTGAGCGCAAGCACGGTGTCCAACGGCAGGGCGTCTGGAGTTTGCTCCAAGGCCTCGATCCACGGGACGCCCTGATCGAGCAAACTGGCCAATTTATAAAGTGTTGCGCTGTAGCGTCCGGGGTACTCCGAAGACAATGCGCGAATCAGCGGAAGCAACGGAACCGAATCCCGCGCTGAGGCATGAAGCACCGCCAACAAACTCGCTTGCTGCTCGCTGAGCCGACTGCCAGGTATCAGCGTGGTGCTGAGCCATGGAAATCGCGTCGGTATTTGTGTCGATTCGGCTCGTTGGCCCTTGTCGGATCGGATCATCGCTAGTCTCTCTTTCAACCGCTCAGTGATGTAATCAGGCCGATCAAGGGCATGAACAACGCGAGCACCAAGAAGAACACGAATTTGGCGACGAACAACAGGATGATTGGACCGAGCCAAACGTAGGACAGGTTCGCACGGCAATTCCAACGCTCGGCATAGCTTTGGGCTAGCTCGCGAAGCACTCCCGTCGTATCGGTCCCTTGCTGATGCAACTCCAAAGCAGCGATCGATGAGCCTGCAAAACTCGTCGAACTGCCTTGTGCTCTCCAAGTGGTCTTAGGGTTTGACTCGAAGGCTCTCGAGAGCCGCTGAGATTGAAGGTTGAGGTAAGGCCGTTGGCTGGCTATTCCTGCCGTCGCGAGAGCTTGAGCAGCAGGCGCTCCGATCGCAAGAAGCTCGGCCATGGTCCCTGTCCATCGGGCCATGCTGCCAAGGCTCTTCTTGGTCCCACGACGATAAAACGAAATGAAAGAGTTCCCCTCGAGTCGATCCATCGCGTAACTGTAAAGCTTGACCAATCCATACACGGCCAGGATCCCAAAAAGCAACGATGCCAAAACCGAAACAGGTTGGTGAGCGATGAAATCAGAAATCTGAAGAAACCATTTCGTCAGGGAAGGCAGCCGGAGTTCAAAGTCGTCGAACATCGCTTTGAAGGTCGGAACGATCGATACCGACAGGAAGTAAAACAGCAACATCGATGCCAACGCAATCGAAAGCGGATAGTAGAACCTCGATACGATCCCCAAGACCCCCGCAGGCTCCTTGAGCAACAAACGGTACCATGGCTCCAAGACACCAAGGCTCTTGAGATTCGATGATTCCCGAAGCGCCCATGCCCGTAGAACCATCGGTAAGTAGGGAGCCAACAAGGGGTCTTGAACCCATCGCTTCGCTGCGACTTGGGCCTTGAGGGACTCAAGGAGCAAGAGCATTCGTTTCGAGAGAACCTCGCCATCCTGCGACGAACGCCAAACGAGCCAGTCTTGAAGCGGCTTGCTCTGGGCGACCGCTTGGTCGATACGTCGTAGGTAATCGTCCGATGGGAATTGCGGATCGTTGCTCATGACCCAGGGGCTCCGAGTATTGTAAGTAGTTCGACCATCGGCCAAAACACGGTGATCGCAGTGAACCCAGTGATCGCCCCCCCAAATGCGAGGTAGGCAACAAAAAAGATGCGAGCAAAATAACTCGGTAAACTCCAATGCTTGGCCACACCTCGGAACCAAAAACGCCAAACCATCGGGATGGCGATGAGCAATACGCCCATCGCCAACGCCATCCATCCAAGATGACCGTAGAGCCAATCTATCCAGCGATAACCTGGCCCGACGACCAAACCCGAGTTCTCGTAAAATTGCCGAAGCTTCGGTTGCATCACCCAAACCGAATGAATCAACGCCAACGAGGCGACAAACGCCACCAACCAGAGCCAAAATGCGTAAACCTCAGATCGACCCACGAGCCGATCCCCACGCAGTCCCGTCTGGACCCATGGATCCAGCGCACTCAGGTCCCGCGACGAATCGCTCGCCGAGTCGCTCGCCGAAACACCAACCTCTGGAGCACTGCCAAGCCAAGCCGAAAGAGCTTCTAAATAAGCAGGTTGGACCGATGAATCGGACTTGAGCGCCCCGGAAAGACTCTGCCCGAGCCCAACATTGACCGCCGCGCGATGGCTGATCCCCTGCAACCAATCGACCACTGATGTCGGAGCACCTGGGAAACGGATCGGCACTCCGGCCTCAATCAGCTTTGCAACTTGGCCGTTAAAAGCCAGCAGATCGGATATCTGGAGACTCTCAAGCCGGTCGTAGGTAGGACTGGAATTTGAACTCATGGCAACGGGTCGATAAGGGAAAACCAACGCAAATCCAGCCGAGCGAAAGCCCGACTCGCAACGTTGGTCTACCTCACCGATGCGCCAGGTCCCGGGATTTATTCAATCGACGAAAAAAATTTCTTTCCGACGTCGGTTTCATGAATACCCCGATTTCAAGGACCGAGCAAACGCAATTGCCCGGCGGCAATCCCCGAATCGTTCGGCGGGATCCGCCGATGAAAAAGGGCTTGCCATCCGGCACTCGCTAGCCGATCGTCGGCAAGCTCCATGAGCAACCGATTCTGAAAAACTCCACCGGTCAAACCGACCCGCCGAGACTCAGCCCACGGCTCAGCCAGTTGCCCTAGGGTATCGACGAGCAACTGGGCGATCGCTCCATGGACCCTGTAGGCTATGCAGCCGACACCGATCCCATTTCTCAGGTCCCCGAGCACCCTCGCCAAAACCCCTCGCCCATCGATCTCGTAGAGCGATCCTTGCCGCGCGATCGTAAAACGATACTCTCTGGCGTTCTGTTCGACGCGTCCTAGGTTTCTTAATCGATCGGCATCCATATCCAGCGCGTAGCGTGTCGCATGGTCCTCGAGCACCATCGGTGCGTGCCCCTCGTAATGGCTCACATGGACCAAACCCAACAACGAGCAGATCGCATCCAACCATCGCCCCATGCTGCTGCTCAAGACGCTGTGGTCCGGCGATGTGGCCAGACGGACATAGTCGCATCGCTGAGTCTCAGAGAGCATCGCCCATGGGGATCGCTGAGCCCAATCGCAACTTGCTCGGACCTCTTCGAACCCGATCCCCGCATCCGTCAGGAGACCAAGAGCCGATCGCCATGGGTTCCTTGCCGACACGTCTCCCTTGGGCAACCGAAAGGGGCGCAAACGACCTAGTCGGGTCGTTTCATGGCCCTCGATGGCTATCAACTCTCCACCCCACACCTCTGCTGGGCCACCGTATCCGGTCCCGTCGAAGACAAAGCCCAAGAATCGCTCTTCGAGTGCTATACCCAAGTCGAGCGCTAACGCGCCCAAATGGGCTCCATGGTGCTGAATCGCAGTGCATTGGACTCCTGGACCGTTCCTGGTAACCCTTCGCGCGAGCTTGGCTCCAAGCTGGGTCGTTTGATAACCCGGATGCAAATCGGTCACGATACTTGCAATGCTCGCGCTACTTGCAATGCTCGCTTGGGAGTCCAAGGCACCTTGGACGGATCGCTCTAGCCTTGCGTAAACCTCAGGATGACTCGCATCGCCCAACTGCTCCATAAGTCGGATCCCTTGGGAATCGCCCAGCGCCCAAGCCGCTTTGAGGTCCGCTCCCAGAGCGATCGCTGGACGGTCCAAAAATGGGCTAGAAGCAAGTCGAGCGATTTCCAAACGGCATGGAGCGTTCCCACGTCCAAGTCGCACAGGGATAAGCCCTGCGGCAGTATCGCCGACGATGGGATCCTCGAGCGATTGGGCGATCGTTCGATCATGGCTCAAGATGCCACCGACGCTATGTGCGAAACGCTCCATGGCTTGGGAGTCATCGATGAGCATCGGCTCTGAGGAATCGTTGGCCGAGGTCAAGACCAAAGGACTCTCCAAGGAACTCGTAAGCAGGTACTGCATAGGGTTGTTCGGGAGCATCACCCCCAAGGAGCAATCGAAATTCGAAACCGATCGGGCCAAGACGATTTCAGGGCCAGGACCACCCGATGGGCCATCGGCGCGCGGGATACGTCTGGACACGACGATCGGTCGATGGGCAGCTTGCAACTCGCACATCGCCGCTGCGCTGAGTTCCGTCCATCGACTCGCCTGCTGAAGACTCCCTAGGAGCAACGCAAAGGGCTTGTGCTCGCGGCGCTTGATATGTCGCAAGCGATCGACCGCTTGCTCGTCGGTCGCATCGCACATGAACTGGTATCCACCGACCCCTTTGACCAACACGATTTGGCCTGCTTGAATGACTTTCACGAATCGCGCCTGCATGGACTCGACGGCTCGGGAGTGATTGCAAACCCAAGGCTCGGAATTGGGCTCTTTCCAAGTCCATACCGGTCCGCACTCAAAGCATCCGATGGTCTGGGCGTGGAATCGCCGATCGGTCGGCTCGGTATATTCCTGTTGGCAACTGCGGCACAGCGGGAATGACTCTAAGGTCGTCCGCTGGCGATCGAAGGGGGCCGAGCGTTGGATCGAGTATCTCGGACCGCACCGAGTGCAACTGATCAACGGATAAAGAAACCGCCGATTCGCTCGATCGTGCATTTCGCTCAAGCACTCTTGGCAGGGTGCCAAGTCGGGCAGCGCATCGCAGAGCGAATCGAGGTGACCTAGGCTCGGTTCGATCCGAAACGATCGGGATTCCAAGGGAGCCGAATCGACTGGGATTTCGGTGATCTTCCGTTGGTCGATGCGCGCAAGTTCCGGGAGTTGGTCGAGCGTGCAATCCGCAAACCTTTGGAGTTGATCGCCCGAACCTTGGACCTCGATGCGCACTCCCTTCGGGGTGTTGCAAACGAATCCATGAAGACCCAGTTCGGTGGCTAGACGCCAGACCCATGGGCGAAAACCTATGCCTTGGACCCGGCCATCGAGATCCATCCTCCAACGCGATAGGCTCATGATCGAATGCGATTGGTTTGTTGCCGCTAAGCGTAGAGGGCGACGGGTTTGCCGAGGGCCTCGAGTTTGGGCGAAATGCCTAGCCCTGGGCGATCCGAGGCGGCCATCCGACCGTTGGTCCGTTTGGGAGCTCCATCGGCGATGCTCACGGTGACATAGCTGTTGAAGTCCGTGCTGGTAAAGAGCAGTTCGGTCGGCGTGCTATGGGCAAGGTGGGCAATGGCGGCCGTGACGATATCACCTCCCCAGGTGTCTTCGAGGGTCATGCCGATCCCCATCGCGACGCAAAGATCGCGGGCTTGGCGGATTTTGGTCAAACCTCCGAACTTGCTGATTTTCAGGTTCACCACATCCATCGCGAGATCTCTGCGGCCTTGGAGGAGCATTTCAAGTCCATCGATATTTTCATCGAGCACGAACGGGTGGTCGGTTTGTCGACGCACCGCAAGGCACTCGTGGTAGGAAGCGCAAGGTTGTTCGATGTAGACATCGAGATTTTTCACCGCGCGACAAACACGGACCGCTTCGTGCTGGGTCCAGCCGGTGTTCGCATCGGCCACGAGCCGATCGGTCGGTTCGAGCGCTGCGCGCACGGCATGGATGCGTTCGATATCGACGTCGGGATCTCCACCGACTTTGAGTTGGAATCTGCGGTAGCCTTCGGCCCGGTATCCGGCGACCTTGGCGGCCATCTGTTCGGGGGATTCTTGGGAGATCGCTCTGTATAAATGAAAATCGGTGCCGTAGCGACCGCCCAGGAGCGTGCAGACGGGCAAGGAAGCGTGCTGGCCGAGCAGGTCCCAACACGCCACGTCGATCGGTGACTTGACGTACGGGTGACCTTTGAGGGCCGCGTCCATAGTTCGGTTCAGCCGTTCGATCTCAAGCGGGTCTTGACCGATGAGTTGAGGAGCAAGCTCAGCGAGTCCAGCGCGAACACCCGTTGCGTACGACGGGAGATAGGCGGCTCCCAGCGGACAGGATTCGCCCCATCCGATGAGCCCTGTATCGCTAACGACAGCCACGACCGTCGAGTCGAAGACCGTCACGGATTTTCCACCACTCCATTTGTAGGTCACTTCGTGCAGCGGCAAATCGACTTGATAGACACGTATCTCAGAAATCTTCATGGCTGTTTATGGGTTCTTGGTTGCGGATCGATCCAAGAAGCTTGTTTACAGAATAGGAGGCGACAATGCAAGGACTTTGGCCTAGCCAAGGGCCCGGAAGAAACGGATATCGTTGGATAACCATCGTGTAAGGCTCCAAATCAACAAAGAAAACAAGCTGCATCGACTCAAGATGAACGACTGGGAATAGCCAAATGCTCCAATCGCTTCGAATGCTGGCTCGCCGTTGAAGGGGGGGTGGTTGCTGAGTGCTATAATCGATGATTGCTATAATGCAGCCGCTTACCCATGCTGCAATGGCAGCCGAACGATGTTTTTTATTTTAAGGACCTATAAGCATGTGTGACCAAGATCATTTTGAAGACGATCTCAAGAAGTACTCTCGACGCGATCTCGGAGCGCTGGCTGCGTTCGGGATCGGTGCATCGATTTTGTTTCCTAATGATGCCCTAGCTGCCGATGCCACAGTTGCCGATGCCCAAGATTCCGAGTTGAGCGATAAGGAAGTGATGATCAAGACTCCGGATGGGGATTGCGATGCTTATTTTGTGACCCCTGCGAATCATGCTCATGCGGCCGTGCTGGTATGGCCAGATATTTTTGGACTGCGGCCTGCCTTCCGGCAAATGGCCAAGCGGCTAGCGAAATCCGGTTACAGCGTCTTGGTAGTCAATCCTTTCTATCGATCGCAAAAAGCCCCGACAGCTCCCCAAGGTGCCAGTACCCCGATTCAAGAGGTCGTCCCGCTGGCTCGGTCGCTGAATGCGAAAACCCATCAGTCCGATGCAGCTGCTTTTGTCGCTTGGCTCGATTCCCAAGATCAGGTCGACAAGACAAAAAAAATCGGGACGATCGGCTATTGCATGGGTGGACCGATCGTGATGCGAACCGCAGCGACCCTTCCGGATCGGATCGGAGCCGGCTGCTCGTTCCATGGCGGGGGGCTAGTGACCAAGGAGCCTGAAAGCCCACACTTGTTGATCCCGAAGATGAAAGCATCGTTTCTCATTGCCGTGGCAGAAAATGACGATCAGCGGGATCCCGAGTCCAAGAAAGTGCTCAAGGAAGCCTTCGCGCAAGCGAATCTTTCGGCGGAGATTGAAGTCTATCCGGCAGGCCACGGATGGTGCCCACCGGATACCAAAGTGCACAATCAAGAACAAGCCGATAAGGCTTGGGCTCGGATGCTGGCCCTTTTTGAAAAATCGCTTGGGTGATCCAAGGACGCAAAGACGCAAAGGTAGTGGATCTCCCGCAGAGATCCGGCTGTTCGGAAGAAGAGAACGCAAAGACGCAAGGGCGCAAAGGTAGTGGATCTCCCGCAGAGATCCGGCTGTTTGCTAGCATTGATGTACTTCGTTCGTTTGGTCGGATTGGTGTCGAATTGGGCGATGGGTTATCGCTACACTCGGCGGTATGTTTCCAACCAAAATCAACCGGCTGATCCTTTGGGACGTGCTGAAACTCTTTGCCATCACGACCATCGGCCTGACGGGTTTGGTCAGCGTCGGACTTGTTGGCCAGCAACTGATTCGCGAAGGGGTCGGTTGGTTGGCTTTGGTCCAACTGCTTCCTTTCATTTGCATGATCGCTTTGCAGATCGCAGTCCCTGCGACCTTGCTCTTTTCGGTCTGTTCGGTTTTTGGACGGATTTCGGCCGACAACGAAATCATCGCCTTGAAAAGTGCGGGGGTCTCCCCGCTGCGGGTGATCCGCCCGATGATGATCTTAGGGCTTCTCGTTAGCATCCCTGCTGTGTGGATCAACGACTTGGCCGTTTCCTGGGCGCAGCCCGGCATGGAGCAGGTCGTTTTGCGGTCGATCAAGGAGATCATTTACAATCGGCTCCGAACCCGCCGATCGTATGAGAACGACAAGGGCTTTACGGTTCACGTCCAAGACGTCCAGGGGGATTGGCTGATTCGTCCGACGATCTTCTGCTTTGACCAAGTCACGGGTAAACCGACGACGATCACGGCCGAGAAGGCTCAGATCTACAAGGATCCGGATCATGACGAATTGATCTTGGAGATGGTCAACTCGAAGGGGGAGACCAGTCAGGCCAATGCGACGCGTTTCGACATCCCAGGCTCGGAGCGCTTCAACATGAGCTTGACTCGAGCTTCGCAAAATGGTGCCGACTCGGCGCGTCCCTCCCAGTTTGCGATGGAGCAAATACCCGCCGAGGTCGATCGGCAGTCGAAGCTAAACGATCGAATTCAGGAGTCGATGGCCATCGAGGTCTCGATGGGACTGAGTATGGGTCGATACAATCAGCTATCCGACGCGAATCTTCAGGGAATGCTGGTTCAGATCGAGGAGAACAAGAAGCGGCTGATCCGACTGGAGCTGGAACCTTACCGTCGCTGGTCGTTTGGATTCAGTTGTTTCTTTTTTATTTGGATCGGGGTTCCCTTTGCGATTCTCAATCGTTCTGCCGACTATGCTTGGACCTTTGGGATGTGTTTCATCCCGATCATGCTGATGTATTTCCCATTGTTCGGATTGGCGTTAGATCGCGCCAAAGATGGAGCTTGGCCCGCAAGCTCGCTTTGGATCGGAAATGGTTTTTTGTTTGTCGTAGGAAGTTGGCTAAGACATCGCGTGGTCAATTCGTAGAAGTTGAGTTCCACGTTTGATCGACGTAAGCTTTCGATGCGGCGAGCAATTCGGTGACTTGGTCCAGTCGCTCGGCGATCGGAACACCGCGTGGGAACGGATGCATGAAGACTTCGGTCCATCTGCGGTAGGCACCTTTTTTAAGTTGGGCTAGCAGTGGAGTGAAGTCCAGGTTGCCTCGGCCCGGCAATTGGAGTTGCTCATCCTCTTTAGGTTGAGCCTGCATGCAGCCTTTTCCATGTTGCCAGGCGTAGAAGACTTCGATGCTCGGCAGGACATCGCCGATCAATGCGCTGAGCATCGCTTCGTCTTGGGGGAGATGATAGGGTGCAAAGGCGATGGCCAATCGTTCCGAGGGTCGAAAGTCCTGAAACCAACGGATCGAATCGGGGGAGTCGAGCAGGCTGTTTGCGTGGTTCTCGATCGCGATGGTCACGTCGCATTGTTGGGCTAATTCCAGATGGGGCTTCATTTTTTCCGCCCACTGGCGCAGCGATTGTTTGAGCTCCTCCCCGGTTAGCCCTTTGGGGCCGCCAGAACCGGTCACAATCGTGCCGCATCCGAGTCGCTTGGCTAGCCGCATTTCCTCTCCGAGTCCGAAAGGACCTAGCGGGTACTGCGTCAGGCACTCGAGCTTGCACTCGTGGCTGGCCAAGAGTTCCGCGAATTTGGCTTCGCCCATCTCCGTGAGTTGCTCGCGTTGGTTCCCATGCACCTTGGGCCAGATATCGATCGCTTGGATACCAAGTCGCTTTGCTATGGGAAGGATGTCGCTGAGGTTGGAATAGCCGAACAAGGAACTCGACAATAGATGCCGAGGAGCGGACTGTTGTGAGAACATCTCCTTGGCTTGCAGGGTTTCTACAGGATTGCTTGCGAGGCTCGCCGCAGCGATAGCAAGTCCGAGTTGTTCGAGTGCAGCACGCCGTTTGATGGGAGATGGAGTCATGACTGGATCTCGAAACCTGAACGTTGTTGGCGGGAAAGCATCTGATTGGCTTGCTTGTCCTCAATACCTTTTTCGAATACGCATTTTTCTAGAACCGGATCCCATCGGACAGGGCGTCCGAGCCTGATGGAAATATTCGCAAGATGGCAAGTCGAGACGCTGCGGTGCTGGCTTGCGACATCGCTGATTGTTGGCTTTTTGGACTCGATGCACGAAAAGAAATTGCTCATGTGGCTTATGATTGAATCGAGTTTTCCACTTCGCAAAGGTTCCCGAGGATCATCGTGCGCATAAGCCTTCCAGTCCTTGACTCGCAGGGGATTGGAGGCAAGTTGTTCGATGGGCAGTCCGGTGATTTTTCCTCGATTCACGAAGATCCTTCCTTGGTCTCCCGTAAAGAGAATTCCGTTATCTCCTTGGTCGCGGATGTTCATGACGACACCGTTTGCATAGGTGACTTGGGCCTCGAAGTCGACAGGCACATTGAATCCACCGCTTGTGTTTGGATTTTTCGCTGCACCTTGGAACTCCACGGGCAACGAGTCGATCGCCCATTGCGCGATATCGATATGATGCGCTCCCCAGTCGGTCATTTGTCCACCGGAGTATTCCCACCACCATCGAAAGGTGTAGTGGCAACGCTCTTCGATGTAGGGGACATCGGGAGTCTGGCCCTGCCAGAGGTTCCAGTTCAGATGCTTCGGGACAGGTCGTTGGTCGAAGGGTCCACCGGTGACGTTCTTTCCTAGAACTACGTCGACCTGTTGGAGTTTGCCGATCCGTCCGGCACGGATCATTTCGACAGCTAGGCGGAATCGTTGGTCGCTGCGTTGCCAGGAGCCGACTTGGACAACCCGTCGGGTTTGCTCGACGACTTTACAAATTTGGATTCCTTCGTCGATCGTCAGAGTAAGGGGTTTTTCGCAGTAGACGTCCTTTCCGGCGCGGCAGGCGTCGATGAGCATTTGAGCGTGCCAATGGTCAGGGGTGCCGATGGTTACGACATCGACATCCTTTCGGGCGAGGAGTTCGCGATAGTCTTCGAAAGCCATCGGGGTGCTTCCGAACGACGCTTTGGCTTGTTCGCGGACG
>JAJTEK010000093.1 GCA_021299695.1 Pirellula sp.
GATCGATCACTTGGATTGGATTGGATCGGATCAACGGCCAGAGTCTTTCGACATCCTCGAGCAACTGTTTCGGGTTCCGATTCACCGGTACCGTCCTGATTCTCCCAGTATTGCTGTTGCCAGCGATGTTATTCCCAAGTGCTCCTTGGGGCCCAGAATTGGAGTTCTTTTGAGACGGGCGTTGGTCCGGATTGCTGCCAGAGACTCCCAATCCGATGGTGTTGGGGTTTTCACCCATCCGTTGCATGAGTTGCTTGATGGCATCGAACTGCTCTTTGGTCGCTCGAACGATCAGTTGCTGTTGATTGGAATCGATCGAAAGACTCGGTGCTGTCTGCATCGGTTCGTCTTGGAACAACGCATCGATGGCCGTCTTCATTTGATACGGATCGGTCGATGCGAGGGTGAAGATTTCAAGTGTTCTTGCAGGGGGAGCGAGCTTCTTGATCGCTTCTTGGACCATCGTGATCTGGGATGTCGAACCGGTGACGAGCAATTGCTCGTTGACCGTGTCGTACTGGACCGACGCACCGGGTGTGTCCTTGAAGAGATTTTCGATGGCGTTCTCAAGGGAGCTTCCATCGACCCCTTGAAGCGAGAAAATTTCGAGTCGTCGTTGGCTGTCCTTGGCACCCGGTTGGTCCATGATCTTGACCATCCGCTCGATCGATTCGAGCTCCTGGGCCGTGCCGATCGCAAAGACGGATTTGGTGTCTCGGTTGAAACTGACCCCGGCGGTGGTTCGTGATCCCAAGGCCCCTGTGATCGCGCGAGCGACGGTATCGGGTGCCGCGTATTCCATGACGTAGGACTTCATCGTCGGAAGCTTGTTCGGCTGCGTGTTGACTTCCTGAATCAGTTTTGCGAGGGTTTCTTGTTCCGGTTGGCTCGCCGTGACATAGAGCCCACCGTTGACCGCATCGGCAGAGAACTTGGCTTTGGGATAGCTCTCCGCAAGAGCCCGCGACATAGGGATGGGATCTGCGGTCGCAAGTGGGTAGTATTTGGTCCCTTTGCCTGCCGCATCGGCTGTATCGATCTCGCGAACAATCTGTTCGACGCGTTGCATCTCTTCGGCCGGGGCAGTGACGATCAAGCTGTTGGTTGTCGTGTCGGCCGTTGCCGTAATCCGCTCCGAGGATGCAGCGATCGCCGCTCGAAGTGTCAACGATTCGGCCTTCTGGAGCGAGAATACACGGGTCGCGATTTCGACGGCTCCTTGGTCGTGTTCCTTGACCAATTCGGCGATCCGCTCGTGCTGGGCAGGGCTTGCTGTTGCGATTAAGGTTCCATCGGTTCTGCCACCATAGAAACTTGAGGTCGGAAATTGGGTCGTCAGGATGATCGCTAGTCCATACGCATTGGGTTGTTTGAGCCGATAAACCTTGGTCACTGCGGTTTCGGCCCTCGGGGCATCAAAGGTCTTCATCAGTTCGCGAACTCGCTCGTGCTCACCCGGTTTTCCGGTCACGGCCACGGACTTGCCGAGCGTATCGTAGACGACCGTCGCGCGGGGAAGCAACGACGTGAGGATAGTGTAGGCGGAGACTGGGTTCCCGTTTTGCAGTGGATAGACCACCGACACCGAAGGTTCCGGAGTGGGTAGCTGCTGCTGGATCTGTTCGATTTTTTGGGAGACATCGTCGAGTTCTTCTGCCGTTCCGATCGCAGTGATGGTTTGGTTCTTGGGGTTCGGTTCGACCTGGATTTGTGGCGAGAGCATCGAGGCTAAGGTGGTGGCCATGGCGAGCGCATCGATCCGATCTGGATCGAGTTTAAATACGCGGATGGACTTCTCTCCGGTCTGTGTTTGACTTTCTAATCCCTTGATTACGGCGGCTATTTTGGTTTGCTGCTCCTCGGTGGCCACAACGATGATCTGCCCCGAGGTTGGAACCGCAGCGACGCTCGCGGTCGGAAAAAGCGTGATCAGAGCGGTTTGCACCGCGGTGACTTGGGTGGGTTTCACCAGGTAGGTTGAGGGCTGTTTGGTGGTCTGTGCTGTTTTGCTGATCTGCTCGATCGATTGAGAGACTCGTGTATGTTGCTCTTGGGTTGCAAAGACAGTCAGCGTCCTAGACGCGATATCGGGACTGATAAGGGCTTGAGGTGCAATCTGCGCTAGGATGGTCGCTAGGCTCGTCAGGTCCCCTGCGGGAACCGGGTAGGTTTTGACCGACTGAGGCGATCCGTCGGGAGCAGCGATCAATCGGTCGAGTGAATCTCCCAATCGATCGAGGTCCTCTTTGGTTCCCGTTGCCAGTATCCGGTTGGTGGTTGAATCGGCAGCCAGTTCGACATCTGGCCACATCTTTTGCAGAAGCGGTAGCAGGTAGGTCGCATAAGTCTTTTTCGTGTCGTAGCTTCGAATCTCTTTGAGAACGCCTGGTGTACCCTGCGGCTTGTCGAAATCCTTAATCACCTCGGCGATCTTGGCGTGCTGTTCCTCGGAAGCGACAACGATGAGTTGACCAGTGGTGGGTACCGCGGCGAGGCTAGCGGTGGGAAATAGGGTCGCAAGCGATGTTTGCAATGCGGTGACTTGCGCAGGTCGAACCTGGTAGGTCACGGGTCGTTTTGCGGTTTGAGCGGTCTTGCTCACCGTTTCGATCGACTGAGAAACTCGGAGGTGTTGCTCCTCGGTGGCAAAGACGGTCAGGGTCCGCGACGCGATGTCCGGACTGATGAGGGCTTGTGGTGCGATTTGTCCTAGAATCGTCGCTAGGCTTGTGATATCGCCTGCGGGGACAGGGTAAGTCTTGACGGTCTGAGGAGTTCCATCCGGGGCCGCGATGAGCCGATCTAGCGATTCGGCAATTCGATCGAGGTCTTGTTTCGAACCGGTGGCCAAGATCCGATTGGTCGTCGAGTCGGCAGCAAGTTCCACGTCGGGCCAGAGTTTTTGGAGCAGTGGGAGAAGATAAGTGGCGTAGGTTTTCTTCGTGTCGAAGCTGCGGATTTCCTTGGTGCTCGAGTCGCCAGAACGAGGTTTGTCCATTTGTTCGATCGTCGATTTGGCCAGAGCGTGATTTTCGATCGAGCCGGTCACGGCGATCTGTTTGAGTTTGTCATCGGCCAGGGTGGTCGTTCCGGTGGTGATCTGGTCTAGAACCGTTTTGATCTGCGTAGGGGTCGCATTTTGGATCGGGTAGACGACCACCAGTTTTTGCTTGTCGGGCGAGGCCTGGGCGCTCATGGCCTCGATGAGTTGTTGGATTTCCAGGTGATTTGCTTCATCCGTCGCGATGAGCAAACGATCCTTTGCCGAATCGATGCTGACTCGGGCTTTAGCTGTCAGGGGAGTCAATGCAGTGCTCAAAGCCGCTGCGGTCATGCCCGGCACCGAGTAGGATTCGAGCTTCGACATCGACCGCTTGGGCAGTTCCTTTTCGATCGCTAGAAGGCGTTCGGCGATTTTTTGCTGAATCGTATCTGGGGCCACGACCGTCAGGCGTTTTCCTTCGGTGTCGATGGTGATTTTTGCTTCAAGGTATTCAGCCGCAAGGAGGGTTTGAACCAAAGTCGATTCGCTCGTTTCGAGAGGGTAGGTCTTGAGTTGCGTTGGGACCGGAACCGAGGTGGGTTGGTCGAGACTATCGAGGAAGTTTTTAAAGTTCTCGTGTTGCGGTGGTTCAGCCCAGACGAAGAGCTCTTCTTTATTGGTTCCATCAACGATTTTGATGGTGGCTAGGTCTTGGGGGAGTTCGGTAGCCAAAAGAGCGCGACGTGCTAGCTGGTTTTTCGAAAGCAGATAGAGTTTCAGTTCGCGTGCAGAGGGTTTCGGTAGAAGTGCGATGAGAGCTTGCAAGGAGGACTCGACCGCCTTGAGCTCAGCGGGCGTTGCGAGCATCATCAGTTCCTTGCCCTCAGGATTGAGCCACGCATTGGCATTTGGAACCAGCTTTTGGACGGTAGCAAGCCACTTTGTATCGGCGATTCGATCGAGGGGGAAGGATCGCAATTGAAGCGATTTGCCAACTTGGGACTTCTTCCATATTTCGAAGATTTCCGTGGCCAATTGGAGATCTTTTTCGGTCCCGCGAACGATCAGTGCACCGGCTCCGGCGTTGGCACCGACCTGGGCTTTGGGGAGAAAAGCCTTCATGGCAGCTTCGGCAATGGTGGCCATTGCAGGGTCGATTTCGAAAACTTTCATGCCTGGGTTTTCGATCACGGGGGTGATGTCCAGACCGATCAACCCGACGCGAATCAGTGCTTGGTCGGCGCTCGAGGCGGTGACTTGGACACGATCGGCCGTTGTTAGAACAACTGCGTTCGGGGCGATGGCAAGGATTTGCTTTTTGAGGTCCTCGGGAAGTGTTTTTGAGGATTGGTAGGCAACCGATTCGAGGAGGTTATTGCCTAGCGCGTTTTCGGTCATCTTCTCGATGATCGCTTTGATGGTGCTTTGAGCTTCGGCCGGTACATAGGCGCTGAGAACAGCGGTTTTTGGATCGATCGTCACGTGGTCTGAAGAAATGAGCGTTTGAATGGTCTTCATCACGGCTGCAGGATCGAGATTTCCTAACGAGTAGGTTGCAAAGACCGGCTTGGGAGGAGGAACCGGTTCGGGGCGAGGCGGAACCTTCGGCACTGGGATCGAGGCGATGAGTTCGTTGATCGTCTGCATCTTGCCCGCATTCTCAACAACCAGCAGTTGGGAGGCTTGGGCCAAGGGGATGGCGCGGCCGTATCCGCTGAGGAACGGTTTGACTTCGGCCAAGACCGCGTCGATGGGGCGTCCTCCGAGTGGGAAGGCGACGGAGACCAATTCAAATCTCCCCCGGGATGCGAGTTCATCGAGTTTGACTCTCGGGATGAGTTCCAAGGGGAGTGCGTCGCTGAGTTCGACAACGACCAGCATTTTGTTTCGCCTCATCACCGAGAAATTTCGGGTCATCAGCACACTGTTGATCAAATCGATCCCTTCGGTCGGTGAGTAGGTTCTTGAATCGCTGTAGGTAAATGTTCCCGGAGGGGTCCGGTCCATCACAAGCGTCAAATCCTGTTGCTCGGCGAACCATTCGAGGACTTCATTCCATTTCATTTCTCGGAACTGAAATCGAAGTTTTCGATTCGCATCCAGTTCAGCCAGCAAATCCCGCTGCTCGGGGGTCAACAGGGCGATCATCTTGTCGTCGAAGGTTTTCTTCGTCGACGCTTTGAGAGCAGCGTCGCTTGCAGCGGCAACCGCGGTGGCTCTTTCCTGGACAATCGCTTGAAGTTCGGCACGTTGAGAATCGGACAAACTCAGTCGCTCGGCGACTTCGGGAAGCACCAAGCGGGCCAGGTCTGGGGTTTGGCCAAAAGCGATCGTGGAGGCTGCTAGACCGAGGAGCCATGCGAGTGCAGCGCGCGAAAGGAGCCTAAAAATCATGGTTAGTTAAAAAAGTTCGAGAAACGAACACCACCTGGTGGGGGCGGGCCGAGACCCGCAGGGTGGTTTAGAGATCGGCATGATCTGCTTTACTATAATCGGCAGATCAGGAAAAAGCACTCCCGGGTTGGACCCGGGAGTGGGTCGTGCCGAAGTTAACGACTGGCTAGACTGGCGCGTTTCTCTCGAATCGTCTGGAGCAGTTGCTTTTGAGGCGCTACAAACTTCGCAACCCCTTGTTCCATCAGAGTATTTTCCATGTGAGGAACATCCACCGCCGCGTCAAGTTCCTGGCAGATCGCTTCATCCGGGAAATCTGAAACCCGCGAAATAAACCGTTCGGTGCTGGCCGCAACGGCCGCGTTGGTCTCTGGGGGATTGGTTTGGATATCGGAACCCGCTAGGGCCGAGACGTATTTCCAAGGTGCATCTGAGGCGTTTTTCGTCCCGGTGCTCGCGAAGATGATCTCTTGCTGCAACGGGGTGGGGTTTGCGCCCCAAAAAGCCTGGTTTTCCTTCCAGATTCGCTTGGCGTTGAGAATTCCGTAGAGGCCTTGGGCTCTGGCCGATAACCCCTTGCAATTCTCGGCGGTGTATTGATCGACGCGGGAGACGAAAATGCTGTAGACGCTTTTGAAACGCTCTAGAGAATCGCGTTTTTGGGCGCCAGCCCAAGCGTTCTGCTTGGCGATTCGGTACTGCCGTGTTGTGAAAATGAGGGTGACGTTAAGCGTCACGCCTTGAGCGGCCAAAGGGCCAATCGCATCGAGTCCGGCCGCCGTGGCCGGGACTTTGATCATCCGATTCGGTTGGTTTGCGGCCCATTTGCGTCCGAGTTCAACGTACCTTTCAACACGTTCGCTGTGCGGCAAATCGAGTTCGGGATCTTCCAAAAGTGGGTCGAGCTCAAAGCTTACCCAGCCGGTGTTTCCGCCGGATTTCTCCCAGTGCGGGAGAAATGCCAGTTGAGCCTCCGAAACCAACGCATCGGTCAGTTTCCAGCACAGCGTCTCGTCGTCGTTTCCCTGGTTGACCAACTCGGCGATTCTCGAATCGAACCTTCCGGTTCGGATCAGATTCGAGATAATGATCGGGTTGCTTGTCGCCCCGACGGCCCCCCAAGCAAGGTTCTGTTTGACCAGATCCGGATCGATCGAATCGAGGTACAGTTTGGTTCCCGTATCGATCAGGGAAGCGATGGTGGCATTGGACATTCGAAGGGCTCCGCGATAAAAACTGCGAGGAATCACCGATTGCATGGCAACGATCGGAGAGATCGTTTTCAAGGGGTATTCGGAGCGATTATCCTAAGCCAAGCGTTCTAGAATTGTAGGTTTACCCTCGCAGCGAACCGGTTTTTTCATCATGTTTTCGCATTCTTTTTCGATCGAGCGCCGGCCAACTCCTGGCCATACCAGCCGGATTTTGGCCATGATGGGTGGCTATCCACGGCCTAGCATTTTGAGATGGGTTGGGCACTTGGACTGATTTTTGAGGAACAGCACACTAGGAAACCGCACAAGAGGAAACCTTGGAATGATCGATTTGCGAAGTGATACCGTCACGCGTCCGACCCATGCCATGCGCGATGCGATGTACCGCGCCGAGGTCGGCGACGATGTGATCGACGTCGACCCGACGCTCGATAAGCTTCAGCGGCGCATTGCCGAACTCCTGGGCAAGGAGTCGGCGATTTTCATGCCCAGCGGCACGATGACCAACCAAATCGCCTTGCGGGTGCATTGCAAACCCGGCGATGAATTCCTCTGCGACAGCGATTGCCATATCTACAACTACGAACAAGGTGCCTTTGCCCAGCTCAGCGGACTCGTTGCCAAGACCATCGCCGGCGAGCAAGGGGTGCTCGGTTTGGCGCATGTCCTCGGATCGGTCCGACCCCTGAACGAGCATATGGTTCAGACGCGACTGCTTTGTCTAGAAAACACCCACAATCGAGGAAGTGGTAAAGTACAACCCCAAGCCCAGGTAGAGCAGATTTGCCGGTGGGCCCACCAATCTGGTTTGAAAACCCACCTAGACGGCGCTCGGTTGTTCAACGCCTCAGTCGCTAGCGGCTTGAGCCTCAAAGAGCTATCCGATCCCTTCGATTCAGTAAGCGTCTGCCTGAGCAAAGGCCTCGGAGTACCTCTCGGGTCGTGCTTGGTCGGAACCAAAGAGTTCGTCGCCCAGGCCCGCAGAGCTCGGAAGCTCTTCGGTGGTGGAATGCGTCAGGTGGGGATCATCGCCGCGGCAGGTCTCTATGCGCTCGATCACCACATCGAACGATTGGCAATCGACCATGAGCACGCCAAACGACTCGCTGCTGCGGTTAGGCCCTTTGAATTTCTCAAAGTGATGGGATCGGAACCCGAGACGAACATCCTAATTTTTCATGTTTCGCCGGACTGGGGAACCGCGCAGCAGTACGCATCGGCACTCGAAGAGCACGGGGTCCAAGCCATGGCATTTAGCTCTAGTGCGATCCGAATGGTCACCCATTTGGATGTCTCGAGCGAGCAGATCGAGCAGGTCTGTACTGTGATCGAAAGGATCGGAAACAACCCTAAGCATAGATAAATAGTGTCGATTTTTCAGGATCTGCATCCGACCTAATCCCCTTAACGTAGCTTAGTTGCCTCAAATTGGGCTGGACTTATTTCGCCTTGAGATTCGATCTGTTACAATAGAACCCGGTGGGTTCCGTAGGTTCCTTTCTGCAATCCAGAAAGGACGGAATCTAGTCAAATCGCTCAGTTGATTTTCCTATGACCCTGCTCGTTCCTGTCCTGATCCTTGCGATCCTGGTGCTTGCCTGGATAGTATGGTTGGCTTTCGGCCCTAGGTCGAACCCGATCATGCCGTCTTATTTCCTGCGCACCGACTCGCTGGAATCCTCCGAAGGCGATTCGCTCGTCGTCGGCTCGGATGCGGGAGCTTCCATGCCCGCTGATGAAGAGACAGAGCACGTGCGGACCCGACTCCATGCTTTGAATGGCTCAGCAGCATCCTTGACCGGAAACGCACTGCATCTGGAATTGCGCCCATCCTTGCAACGATACAGCAAGTCCGATGCGCGAGTCTCAGAACCCTTCTAGTCTGGTAAGGAACCAACGGGAAATCTCTAGCGAAGGAAACCGAACGCGCTGCGATGCAAGCAGTGTCGCTCGCCTTTACTACGAAAGTGTTCCTCCGTGTCCAACATCCTACCGTCCCAGTTCCTAGCCCAAGCTTCCTCCGATTCCGGATCGAATGGTACCCTCCTCGCAATCTTGGCGCTGGTCGTCGGTGCCGTCGCCATGGCAGTCATCCAAAAGATGCTCGGAAAAGATGCGAAGTCGCAGGCCAAACGCCTGCTCGAACAAGCCAAGCTCGATGCGGAAAATCTCGTCAAGAAATCCGAACTAGACCAAAAAGAAAAACAGCTTCTACTCCAAAATCAACTGGAAACCGATCTGAAGAAGCAACGTGACGAGATTCGCGAACGTGAGAATCTCCTGAACTCCAAAGAGCAGTCGCTCAAGCAAGCGACCGATGATCTGAAGAAACAGGAAAAGTTCGTCGAGTCCAATCAGCGCAAAGCCGCTGAAAAGCTTGAAGATGTCGGCAAGAAATCCGACCAATACACCAAGCTCATCGCTCAAGCTCAATCGGATCTTCAACGGGTTACCGGCCTGTCCAAAGACGACGCCAAAAAGCAGTTGATGGAACTCATGGAACGCGAACTCCAAGGTGAAATCGGCTCGGTCATTCTCAAACACGAAAAAAAACTCAACGAAGTCGCGCAGCAAAAGGCGCAAGATATCCTGCTGACGGCCATGCAAAGGTTCGCTTCTAGCCAAACGGCCGAAAGCACCACATCCTCGATCGATATCGCCAATGACGAAATGAAAGGTCGAATCATCGGTCGCGAAGGACGCAACATCCGCGCCTTCGAAAAAGCTTCCGGCTGCGATTTGATCATCGACGATACTCCAGGGGTAGTCATCGTAAGCGGGTTCGATCCAGTCCGCCGGGAAATCGCCCGACAGTCGATGTCTAAACTTGTCGCCGATGGACGGATCCATCCGACTCGTATCGAAGAAGTCATCGCGGCAACGGAAAAAGAAATGGATACCTTCATCCGTCGCAAAGGTGAAGAGGCAGCCCAAGAGGTCAATCTCCAAGGGCTCCACGAACGCGTGATCGAAATGCTAGGTCGCCTGCATTTTCGGACCAGCTATTCCCAAAATGTTCTCCGACACTCCATCGAAGTCGCATTTCTCTCCGGGTTGATGGCCGAAATGGTCGGCATGAATGGCAACCTCGCTCGACGATGTGGGCTACTGCACGATATCGGCAAAGCCGCCGACCATGAACTCGAAGGCGGCCACCCGAAGATTGGAGCAGATCTGCTCAAGCGATCCGGTGAGAACGAGCATGTCGTCCACGCCGCACTCGGCCACCACGATCAACTCACCACGGAATTCCCTTACACCCTCCTCGTTGCCACGGCTGATGCCTGCAGCGCATCGAGACCCGGGGCTCGACGCGAATCGCTCGAACGCTACATCAAACGGATGGAAGAACTCGAAACGATTGCCAAGGGCTTCCAAGGTGTCGAACAAGCCTTTGCGATCCAAGCAGGTCGAGAACTGCGCGTGATCGTAAGTTCCAAAGATACCGACGATGCGATGGCCGCTAAGGTTTGCCGAGACATCGCAAAAGCATTCGAGGAACAACTAACCTACCCAGGCGAAATCAAAGTCACCGTGGTGCGCGAATCCCGGTTTGTCGAAACTGCACGGTAAGCATCCAGTACGTGTCGATCACCAATACTGCCGCAAGCAGCCCCGCGGCAACCGGGACCCACAAATCTCCCGTAAGCAACCACCACGCAAACGCCACGCAGAGCAAGTTCCACCAAGACCGCTTCTGCAACCATGCATGGTTGCGTCCAAGATACAGATACGATGCCAAGAGGATCGTCATCGACAAACCGAATGGCAAAAGCGGATAGCCAACCAATCGAGCGATACTCGCCCCGCTTCGAATCGCGGAGAGCGGCTCTGGCTTTTGGTCCAAGGTCTGTGATTCCAAAGAGGAGCTCGATGCCAACTGGACCGCCGAGCGGTATTCCTCAGGGGAACTCCAAGGAAGATTCGAGAGCGACTCGACCCCTTGAGTGTATTCCTCTTGGCTGATCGATCGGTTGCTTGAACTTCTCTCAATCGTTGAGTACCTCAAAAGTTCAGCCAGTTTATGCGCTGCATATCGCCAAGATTCAGACCGTCGGTCGATTGAGGGGTCCTTGATTCTCGAAACGCGTTGCAACCAACGAACCCAAGATGCAAGTTCCAATGGACCATGCTCTTGCCCAACGGTTACCTGGCCGACTCCCAGGCTACTTTCCAAAGTGGGTAACGCGTCGGACCATGCTGAATTGTCGCTAGCCACCGAAAACCAAAGTTCGACATGCATGTCACTATCCAGGAGTGGATAGAAGACCTCCAGTTTCCCCGCTTCTTGCGCAAAACGAAAATTCTTTCCGTTGACCCTCGCGAACTCGCAGGTCCAGCCTTGGGCGATGCGCCATGTCAACCAGGATCTTGACGGTTCACCGGGGGAGCTTTCGATCCAGAACTCCGAAGCGATTCGTCCTGGCCTTCGTTCCAGATGCTTGGCAAAGTTCTGACGCAATTCGGCAATCGAGTCGTTCGATTTGTCGGATTCGCGGGTTGTTAAACTGGATAGATCACGCAGTTTCCACTCCTGATCGCTCAGCCCGAGCACATCGAAGATCCGGGCCGCTTCCTCATCGGCAACCCAATCGACTCGTATCGGCTTGTAGGATCTAGCAGAGCTTGGTTCGGCTAGATCCGCAGTTGTCCCGAGGACTTGTCCCGAGTCCATTGGCCCGCCAAGCGTGCCCTCACCCTGCTGGGCTACCTGGGACTTCGGAATCAAAACCCAAAGCCGCCTCGTTTTTTGTCCATGCACTTCGATCCCCTGCAACCCTTTCCAATCCCTAACCGTCCCTGCCTCCTGAGGAAGTTCGATCAAAAAGTCGTAGGATTTGGACTCGTTGGGTTTAAGCTCGGACAATCTAGGATCGATCCGTAGCAAACGATGATTCCATCGCAGGTCGCCGATCTCGCGGATAGGGTTGTCGCTTGACCACGAAGTCACCAAGTCTTTAGGTACCGATAACTCGACCCCATGCCAAGGTTGCGCTCCTAAACTTGCGGTAACTCCGTAAATCTGAAGCCTCGCATCGGTGCTCGTCTCAGGCAATCTTACAACCAACGCGCCGTCCCAAAAGGAAGAGACCGGTTGCAAGATGAACGGCTCGGGAATCTCTTCGGCCGCAATCGCCTGAAGCAGCATCCGCCCATCGCCAAGTCCCTGCTGATCCATCCGAGTGCCCGTCGGTAAGGCTTGGGACAAGACTCTCCAGGCTGGATCCGACGATAGCGTGTAGCTCGGCGGGGTCGTCGATCCAGTCGATGCTTTCAATTCTGGCCAAGCCACAACCAGCCCGGAACCTGCCTCGCCTGGCAATGTAGAACCTGGCAATGTAGAACCTGGCAATGCAGACTGGGCGGTCAGGGACTTCGTTGATTCAACCACCAAATCGTTGATCGTCTCGCCCTGGCGATCCACCAATACCTGGACGTAGTTTTTCGATCGCTTGGTCCATGTTATGAATTCCAAAGCCCCACCAAGCGATTGCACACGCTCGACATGGTAGTCCAGCGGAATCTCGAAAACCAAAGAGTTTTTGGCGCTCAAGGGACGCGTTAGCTTGATCGTCGTCGTCCATCGAATCGCATCCCTGGAAATATGCAACTTGTGAGATGCCGAAAGTTGGTCACTCGATGCGACCGATTGACGACGCAATACTCCAAAACCGCTACTCAAAGGGATGCGCAAATTGGTAGTCAAGGGTGGGTCTTTTAATTCCGGCCACTCAAGTCGGTCCTTGGCATTGATCGCAGGGATCCAACTGCTAATCCCATCGAGCGTCCATATCGCACCGGAACTACGGGCATAACGCAATACGCCCTGCCTGACTCGCCGGTCACGGCATTCGGCAAAAAGAATGCTTCGCAACGATGCATCTCCAACAGGAACCCATGTTGTGACGATCGAACGTTTCTGTGAGATGGTTCCCGACGCATCGGTTTGGCTCGCATCGATGGGATCCCAACGAACCACATAACGCTGGCGATCCAAGGTGCTGCCGGTCCGCACATCGACCAATGTGGCATCTCCCCACTGGCTCCCGATCGGCAGCCATTGCGAATCGGATTCGATTTCCACTTCGCCCCCAGTCGATAGATTGCCAGGGTATTCGATCACGGTTCTGGCGATCAAATGCTCGTGGTCTACGAGCAACTCTGTGTTCATCGTAGGGTACTCCGGATTGGTCGGAGATGCGTCCGTTGGCATCGCCAGGAGCGAACTTCGATTGCCGATTGAGGAAGGCGGTTGAAGGAACCCTTCGAGCCGACTCTTGTTTCCGATCTGCACGATATGCCGACCTGCCGAAGGGTTGGTCGATCGCCCCATCGCCGCTAGGTTGATCGTCCAAGCCCCATCGGTTTCGACCTCCACGACGCCGTTGCATACAGGCAGAATCTCAGCGTTGATTGCCCAACCCTTCGTCGCCCGTTTATCCGTTGTGGGAGTCCCTGTCGTATTGACTGACTCCACACTCCGCAATCTCACTTGGGATTCGATTTGTATCGATCGACGTCCTGGTCGATCTGGGAACCAAACCAACTCGGTTTCGGATTTGCTGAAACGGCCTGAGAGGACCTCGATTCCATCGACACTAAAGCGACTCAATTTGAGCGTTTCGGCCGAATATGGAATCCTCAGGGCCTTACCCACAGCAGCTTCACCGATCCAAAATTCATAGTTGCTTGTCAACGGTTGGTCCGCGTTACCGAAACCGAAGGATCGACTATCGAGCCGCAGGTAATGCCTGCTAGAGCACACCAACGCATTGGATTCGCGTTGTCGCTGTTGGCGATCCGCTTGCTCGACGAGTTGGACAAGTTCCTCAGGTACATAGATCGTATTCCCTGAGACTTCACCCTTTGGGTCGATCGGAATGAGAATATCAAAGACCCGAGCCGATTCGATCGACGGATCCTGGGAGTAACTCCAAGGAGCTGTTCCCAAAGCAAGTAGTGCCAAACCTGTCGGCAAAAAAATCCATGGAAGCAGCACCAAGAGGGCACTGGGCCCGCTCCCAGCGAACCCGGCTCCACGTTCGATCCCCAGATCCTGCTCCTTCGGATCCCATAAGCTCGATCGATCGCTCCGGAGACTCGATGGACCTGCCGGAACAAGAGGCCGAAACGTCTGATAGAGCTGGTAGAGAATCCCACCGCAGCACAACCCCAGGAACCCCTGTTGGGACGCCAGGGCATATTTCGGCAAAAGCCAAAATCCACCCCAGAGACATAGCACCGATAAGATCAATATCCCCCAAGGCCAACGGCCATAGAACCCAGCCGAAAACAGCGCTGCAAAAACGACAATCCAGCCTGCCAGTCGAGCTCCGGATGGAATTCCTAAGACGAAATCTACTCCCTCGGCCTCAATGTCCGGATTCAGGATCACATGCGTCCATCTCCCTGGTGGCACAAGCATCTCAAAATCCGATGGCCGAATCTCTAGGGCTGTACCCTCGCTGTAAGATCCCTCAAGGAGCCCGATCCGATTCCATGCATCGCGACTCCAAGACCAAATCGGCCACCATGGTGGTTCAAATCCAGGTTGGACGAAAGGGGCTGATCGCCCCTCTCTCAAGGGTTGCGCCATACGGAACGATGCTTGGGATCGATGAGGCTCGGGGGTTAGGCTCAGCGAGGATGGGTACCAGATCCGCTCGGTGGGATTGAACGAATCGCCTTGTGTCAAGCGAATTTTCGGCCAGCGAACGTCGAGACTTCTGCTCCCAAGATGGGACTGAATCCATGCTGCGATCGGCCAATTCCCTTTCGGAGCCTCCTGAGCTTTGGGCCCGAGTAGGCGAACTCGAAGTTGGACTGCCGAGTCAATATCCTCGTTATCGACGGTCAGTTCGACCGTCTCGCCAAATCCCTGTTGGACCACTGCGGGTCGGTCCCCCTTCGCGCCGCTGACAAACGCATCGGTGACCTCCCAGCCCTCGGGCACCTTAATTTTTATGTCATGGTCGAAAGAGTTAGGAAAAGCCACTTTGGTGGCTAACCAAGCGACTTGGCCCCCGAAACCGTCGAGAAACAAATCGACACGAGAGTCAAAGAAAAACGGCTCTGGAGGCTGCGACTTCGTCGCGTCGATCACTTCGACGGCCATCGGATCCGAGGACTTCCATGCATAGGTATAACCGGAACCATCGTCCCAACGTTCGACGGACAATCCATCCCCTTGACGGACCAGAAGTTCCTTCGAAAGCCTTAACGAATGGGTCGATCGACTAGCTTCCTTTACCGAGGGCTTTGTGATTTGAAGAGTCGGCAACCTCGACGGAACGCTGAGGGTGGCGACCAACGCACCGATCCCGTCGGACGAAGTGTCTTGTGAAATGCTATCGAGTTGAACCGTCCAGGTTTGCGATTCCCCATCAAAGTTCGCGGCGATGGGTAATCTCTGTTCCCCTTGGTAATGCCATTGGTATCCGTCCGTTAGCAGGATTCGCAATTGCGATAAATTCGAAAGCTCCTTCGAAAGGGGGAACCGATGGGTGATCTTCCAATCCGTGGCCGATCGTCGGACCGAGGTTTCGATTGGGACGATCAAACTCTGTTCGATCGATTCGGCGATCAGTGGCGGAAGCTTCCCTTGGCGGACTCCAAAAACCATTGCCCGACCGAGTCTCGGCAAGGAGTCTCGTTGCCATGGGGTTAATTCCTTTTCCTCAAGAATCCATGGTTCGATGGGGCCCTGGAGGGTGAAGCGATTGCTTGGGCCAGGCTCAAGATAGACGCATTCTCGCATAGGCACATCTTGGATGGTCATCCAAGCGGTTTGTCCTAGATCGATTTGAGCGTCGCTTTCGAGCGATCGGAGCAACTGAAACTCGACGATCCCTTCAGGATTGCTCCACTGGTTGGTATCGATCTGCAGGGTAGTGCCCGACTCATCGAGCCTGAGTAGTCCTGAGTTCGCCTGCGGTTTGCTCGTTAGCGATTGCGGATCGAGTTGCCAGTCAACGGGAACCCTCAAAGTGCGGATTCCTCGTTGGCCGGGCCTTTGAAGTTGACTGAACCGCAACCGCACGTTGGCGGTACATCGCTCGCTATCGTTGGAGAGTCGAATCAAGGATTCGACTCCATTGGACGATTCGGGTTTGAAAATGCTGCAACGGAAATCGGGCGGACTGCGGTACCATGAGTATTCCAAACGATGGGTGCCCTCAGGAGTCTTTCGTACCGAGTCGAGTCTGCCGCGTTCGGGTGTGATCTCTACGAAGCGTCCATCGGGCTGGTCTTGCAGAATCGTGGATCCAAAGAGAACCGCCGCATTGGAATTCCGAATCGAGGGAATCTGCAAAATACCGCTTTGTGGATCGATAAGTTGCTCCCACGGGATCAAGAACTCAGCGGCCATGCGCTGGCGCGATCCACCGCTAGGAGCGTTGA
>JAJTEK010000094.1 GCA_021299695.1 Pirellula sp.
TCAAAACCCTTGAGCTGACCGGAGGTCTTTGCCGCCCCGAGCTTGCTGAGGATTTCTGTGGTGATTGCCGAATCGACGGATGACTCAGCCACAGGCATCGGTTTGGATGCTGCCGGGACTTCGTCGGCTACGTCGGTCAAAAGGGCCGGAATTTGGTTTGCCGAAGCAGGGACCACACCCGAGGTGTCGTCGGACTTAGCGTCCGGTACGTTGGCGGCCACGTTGACCTTGCAATCCACGGACTTGACACCCTCGGTCTGGCGAGCGGCCAGCATGACACGGTCAAGTTGCTGTTGGCTTGCTGCAGCCCCCGAGACGGTAACGTTACCGTTCTCGACGGTAAGATCGACATCAAATCCCTTAAGATCGATCTGAGCCTTTTTCACAGTAGCGATAATGGCATCGGCGATCTCGCGATCCCCGCCAAACGCCGTCCAGGGAGCACTGGCGGTCAGCGAAGCGATCGCCATGCTCAAAAAGAATCGTCGCATGGATATCCTCCTACGATATGTTATGCGGGAACAACGGCGCTTTGGAGCCATTCATTCAGAACCTCGGCACCTGCAAGCCGCTTGACTAGAAGACTGCAGGGGGACTGATCGCATTCAACCTCCGATTCAGGCGGGATTCCATTCCCTTTCCCAAACCGATTCCTATCCGTTGAACGCGGCCCCCCACACTCGACCAGACTAGCTGGATTGCGAATACAACTTATGTTTCGGCAATCCCGGTCCAGAATCGAAACGTTTTTACCAATTTTGACGCGCTTCGGGACGATTCCTACAACTCCGATCGTTCCGGCCCCCATCCAGCTTTGCGCTATGCACAAAAGCTCCCTGATCGGTAAACTTGAACGCTCCTGTCTGTGGCTCGCCCTCGAATCCCCCCCAAATCATTTGTCGTTCTATGCCCATTGCCACCGAAATTCGATTTTCCACCCGATGCGTCAAACTCCCGAAACGCACGATCGAACAAGCCGTTGCGCAAATTGCTAGCGATTATGGTTGGGAGGATGGTGAAATCTCGATTGCCATCGTCGACGATGCTCAGATCCACCAAGTCAATCTTGAGTATCTGAACCATGACTATCCAACCGATGTGATCAGTTTTGACACCACCGAATCAGAGAGCTTTCTTGAAGGCGATGTGATCGCAAGTGCCCAGACGGCTCATCGGATCGCGACCGAAAACCAATGGCCCGCCCCGCAGGAGTTGTTGCTCTACATCATCCACGGCATGCTGCACGTCATTGGACTAGAAGATACGACCGAGTCGCAAGCCAAAAAAATGCGTGCGCAAGAGAAGTACTATTTAGAGGCGATTCTCGGGGACTCGACGGTCTGCAAGGAGGCTCGCTGAGCCCCTCTTTAGGTGATCTCTACGAGTTTCCCATGGCGAAGTTCCCGACAAGCCGCCATCGAACTTGCCAGTTCGAGCGAATGGGTCACAACGATCAGGATCGCATTTTGTTCCTTGGGAACCTCTAGAAGCAGTTGGCCGATCTTCTTTGCATTTTCCGAATCGAGGTTTCCCGTCGGTTCATCGGCCAGAAGCAATGTCGGTTTAAGGAGCAAGGCCCGGGCTACTGCGACCCTCTCTAAGAGTATTCTCCAACACGTTCCATTGCGGGAGCAAATGGTGATCCTGGAAGATAAATCCGATGTGTTGGTTGCGAAATTTCGCCTGTTGGTTTTCTCCTAACAAATACGGATTGCTTCCTTGGAGTTCGACCGTTCCTGAACTTGGAGCATCCAAAACACCAAGAATCTGCAGGAGTGTCGATTTGCCCGACCCACTAGGCCCGATCACGGCCAAGTTGTCGCCACGGTCGATCTCCAAGCAAAGGCCGTCGAGCACGGAGATTTGCTCCTGGCCGTTGCTGTACGTCTTGCACAGGTCTTTGACACACAGGTCGCTCATGGAGGTTGGCCGTTGGCTTGAGATCAGTTTCCGATACAGCAGTGCCTGAGAATTTCGTCGGCGCTGGCTAGGTAACCGACGTAAAAATCGCCGAACTGACCATAGGTGGCGCTGGCTTTGTCGAACCGCATGGTATAGACGATGTCTTTAAGGAACTGAGGGTTTCTAGCCCAAAGTGTCACTCCCCATTCCCAATCGTCTAAGCCTACGGATGCGGTTACCAGTTGGGTGACCCGCCCGGCAAAAGCCATCCCGCTCTGGGCGTGTTCGGCCATCATTTCGGTCCGAGCACTGAAGGGCTCGAGGAACCAGTTGGCGCCGACATTTCGCGATTTATTCATGGGGTAAAAGCACATCGAGGGCCAAGTAGGGAATTCCGGGGCGAGGCGTTGTGCATGCATCACCGGGATCCTTCGTTCGTACGAAGATAGCTTTGCCTGGAACGTCGGTGAGTTGGGATCCTCGCCACCTCGGACGAGTTTCTCGGCGTATTGCTCTTTATTAGGGAGATACTCGCTGATCTCGGACATCGACACAAAGGAGTAGGTCGCTACGAGGGCACGCCCGAGTCTTGTCGATAGCAAGCGTTGGTGGACCCGGTCGATGCGCAAGGGATCGGGATCCATGGCGATCAAGCCGATATCGGCCTTGTGACCGCTGATGATAAACCACTGAAGGCGTTCTGGCCGGTCGTTGAGTTCGTTGAGGCAATCGGAGAACTGCTGTTTGGCTGCAGCGAGCTCCACAGGATTATTGAGTGTTGCCAGTTCGCGTCGATCCCAACGGTAGAAGTAATGGCCGCAGTGCCAGCCTTGGACCGGAACCCTGGACGGTTCGGGAAGATTCGCCGGTGCATGGGGATGTCCGGGTTGATGATGCGTCGCTGGTGTTTGAGTCATTGTTTCGCGGGAGGATCGGTGGGTTAGAACAAACGGTTATAGCCATTGAGGGCCGCAACGCGGTAGGCTTCGGCCATCGTCGGGTAGTTGAATGTCGTGTCGATGAAGTACTCGAGGGTGTTGTTCGGTGCCGGTTGCTTCATGATGGCTTGTCCGATGTGGATGATTTCCGAAGCGTTGGGACCGAAGCAATGGACTCCGAGTATTTCGAGGGTTTCACGATGGAATAGGATCTTGAGCATCCCGATGGCCCGGCCGGTGATCTGAGCTCGTGCGAGGCTTTTGAACTGGGAATGTCCAACCTCGTAGGGGACCTTGTCTGCCGTGAGTTCTCGTTCGGTTTTACCGATCGAGCTGATTTCTGGGCTAGTGTAGATCCCGTTTGGGATATCGGTCAAATGGAGGTCCTCCTGAGCACCGAGAATATGGCGCGTTGCGGCCCGGCCTTGCATGTATGCGGCGCTTGCAAGCGAGGGGAAACCGATGACATCACCTACGGCGTAGATATGGGGGCAAGAGGTCTGGAAGCTTTGGTTGACTTTGAGCAACCCCCTGGAGTCGGGGGTGATTCCGACACGATCGAGTTGAAGTTTGTCGGTGTTCCCGGACCTTCCATTGGCCCAAAGGAGAATATCGGTTTTGACTTGTTTGCCACTTTCCAAGTACAACACGACTCCATCTTCTTTGGGCTCGATTTTGGAGAAGCTCTCGTTGTGTCGGATGATGACTCCAGAGTCTCTCATCTGGTAGCTCAGAGCATCGATGATTTCATCGTCGAGGAACTCAAGCAACTTTGCACGCGTGTTGATCAAGTTGACTTTGATTCCAAGATTTCGGAACATCGAGGCATATTCGCAACCGATCACTCCTGCACCGTAGATCGTGATCGACTGGGGCTTGGTCTTCAAATCCAGAATCGTATCGCTATCGAAAATGCGGGGATGGCTGAAGTCGACGCCAGCGGGGCGGAACGGACGCGAACCGGTCGCGATGATGATATTCTGGCCGTGGATGTGGGTTTCCGGATCGATTTCCAGGGTGTGCTCGTCGATGAATTTGGCATAGCCATGGAAGACTGGGACGTTGTTGCGTTCATAGAAACGCTGGCGCATCTCGACCTGCTTGTTGATGATCGAACGGGAACTGGCCCGCAGTTGGGCGATCGTCGGATTGATGTGGATACCCATATCTCGGACGATGGTATTGTTCATGGCTTCCATCATCGAGTAGATGGAAAACCGAAGGGCTTTGCTTGGGATCGTACCCCAATGGGTACATCCTCCGCCGATCTCTTTATAAGCTTCGATGACAGCGGTTTTCTTATCGGCCTTGGCCGCTTGCATCGCGGCCCCCTCGCCGCCTGGGCCTGTGCCTATGACGACAACGTCGAAATGATTGGGTTGCACCGAAACTCTCCTTGGTCAGTCAATTAAGGGCGTCAGTCAATTACGGTTTATCGGGTTATTCGGTCGGGAATCCGTCCAAGGGCTTACCAAGGTCGAGAGGTGATCAGGCCTTCTTCAGGACTGCTGGCCATGGCATAGAGCCGTTTAGGAATGCGGCCGGCGAGGTAGGCTTGGCGTCCTGCGATGGCTGCATGCCGCACGGCGCTGGCCATCATCACCGGATCTCTAGCATGCGCGATCGCTGTATTGAGCAGCACGCCGTCGGCCCCGAGTTCGAACACCTCGGCTACATCGCTGGCGGTCCCTACCCCAGCATCGATAATCACTGGGTAATTGGGGTCGTCGCTTTTGAGATACTCAAGGATGATCTTCAAATTGTTCTCATTGAGGATGCCTTGTCCACTACCGATCGGACTCGCCGCAGGCATGACGCTTGACGCACCGGCAGATTTCAATCGCACGGCCATGATGGGACAGTCGCTGGTATAGCAGAGGACCTTGAAGCCATCCTCGACGAGTCGCTGGCAGGCATCCAGGGTTGCCAGGGGGTCGGGCAAGAGGGTTTTGGTGTCTCCGAGGACTTCGAGTTTGACCCAATCGGCTCCGGGGTTTCCCAGTTCCCGCAGGATCTCCCGCCCCATCCTTGCGACTCGAACGGCATCCTTGGCGTTGAAACACCCAGCGGTATTGGGCAGTAGGGTGAATCGGTCTGTGTCGATAAAGTCCAAGAGGTTTTTCCCGTCGCGATCGTAGAGTTTCTCTCGTCGGATCGCGACCGTGACGCAACTCGTGCCGCTCGCATCGAGCGATTCTCGCATCTGCTCGAGCGTGTCGTATTTGCCTGTGCCAACGATCACGCGGGAGGCAAGCAGCTTACCGGCCACATCGAGTCGGTGAGTCGACTCAGGGTTGATCGGTGCGTTATTCGCTGTGCTATCTGGGGACACTGGGTTCATTAGCCACCACCTACCAAGGTAACGACTTCGATGCGATCGCCGGGTTGAACGCGGTAGGTGTCATACTGGGACTTGGGCAAGATCTCCTCGTTGACTTCGACGGCACAAAAGCGGCTTTCGATCTTAGCCGCATCGAGCAATCCCCGGACGGTCGTCTCGGGCTGGGCTTGATGCGAAGCACCGTTGAATTCAAATTCGATCATGAGCGAAGCGACTCATCGAGTGTGCGATCTGGGGCAGGACATGCTCTCTAGTTTAGCTCAACAGGATGAAATCCAATAGGGTTACGATCTGGCACTCAATCTGTAGATTCGCATCTTTTTCTCAAAGGACTCCCCGAGGGGATCGTTTTCCTACCTCAAGCGTGCCTTTCTGATACGCACGGCCCGACCTTCGATCCCATCGATACGCGACCGGTCGAAAGCGTCGCATCCTCCAGGAATCGCGTCGGTGAGGCGAGCAAGACTAGCGGATCGTCTGGCCAGGACCCCAGGAATCGAGCCCCCGTTGCCCGGTCTCTGAGCGACCTTCCAGTGGCGATTCCACCGCGGCGGATCGAACGGGCCAATCGGGATACCCAGTCGATCTTTGAGGTAGTTGCTGGTGAATCTTTTTCCAAGGTTCCGGCAGGTCCAAGCATTCGGCCAGTTGAGGCTTCTGACAGGCCTCATTCAAATGCTCTATCAGGATACGACGCACCTCGAGGATCGCTCGAGGCGTGGTATGGACCGAGCCATGATTGGCCTGAACGACGATCTGCGTCTGGGCATCCTCCATCTGCGCGCTGGCAAACGATACGATTCCATCGGACTCCATCGTGTCTTTTGAAAACCAACTCGAGTTTTCAATCATTCCGATAATGTTGTGGTAATGGACCCAAGACGCCCTGCGCGATCGCAGGAGGACCGGAAAAATCGGTGAGTCAGGATTCAACGAATCGATGCTGGTCTTGGTGATCAAGAGCTCGGTGTCCCGGAAAATGTCCGGATTCTGTCGGATCAGCGAGTTGGTTACCTCGATGACCCCGGAAGGAAGCTGGATGAGTTTCTTTCCAAGCCACTGCGTGTAGTCGTTGGCATAGTCACTACCGCGATGCGGAGTGGCTATCGTCACGACACGTTGGATCGAGGGGTTGGGATGAAAGAATAACACGCTGGCCAAACGTTTTTTTTCTTCGTCGCTGGCCCGGAGCTGATCAAACGATGCATCGCTGAGGATCCGCCAAAACTCCTCCCCGCTCTCGATCGTCTGCATCCGCGAAACCAACCCACCCATGCTGTGACCGACCAATACCATCTGATCGAGCACCGGGGACTGTGCATTCGGATCGATGTTCCGACGGAGTTCCGCCAAGTCGGCCCGCATCTGCGATGCACTGATCCAAAAGGGCTGACCCGTCGGATATTGATAGAACCAGAATTGGTAGTTCTTGCGCAACTCGCGAAACGAACGCAGGTCGTTGAACATCGGCATCCATGTCATGGGGCTCGACCACAGACCATGGACCATCAGAACCGGTATGCGATTCGGATCAAACGGCTCGAGCATGTACACACCTCTGAGCTTTTGCGATTGGTCCGGGAACAACAAACCGGTCGTGCTGTTGGTCTGCTCTTTGAACTTTGGATTCTCAAGGAAATGTGCAAGGGGCGTGCTCAAGTCGGATTGAATAGGTACCAAACGCTCATTCAACCCCAACTCGGCGGCCGAGAGCGGGTCGTGGAGCTCAAGCACACACGGATGACGACACGTCGAGGGATCGTCCAAAGCACCGCTCGATGGTCCGTGATTCGCCGAAGTCGTGACCCGCAAAATCGCAGTCACAGGAAACGATAAACCTTCCGGGTAATACTGTTCAGCCGCCGTTTCATTCTCCGGCCGTTTGCGCACGGCCAACATCGGAACCCCGATCCCATAGGTCACATTCCCCGCGTCAATCGTCTTGACCTGAAAGTCGCTGCAGAATTTCAATTCCCCAAAATCGTCGTCCGACCAAGGCCCGCGATTGGCGACTCGCACATCGTGCGACGCACTATCGGTGCTGATTCGGTAGCTCAATCCCGGTCGAAGATTCCCTTCGCTACTGACGATCCGTAAGACGGCTTCGAGCGAGGTGTTGTACAAATCGCATGCACCCCGGAACTGGGGATCATAAGGGTTGCGAAATCCATCGAGTTCGGGGCTAAACAGGTACAGATAGGCGTTGCTCACGGCCACCGAGTACATGTCGAGCGCTTTGCCCGGATTGCCGCTTCGCTGATATCGAATCCCCAAAATGTAAGCCAACTCGGAGATCGCATAGGTCTTTTCAGCCCCTTTCTCATCGGTGGCAACTCGTTGGAGGTTTTCTAACGCCAGCTCTGGATTGTGGTGGAACAGATCCAGCACATCGTAATGCCTCAAGAGGGATATCGTCCGACCCGTGGGCTGAGGTCCTGAGCGATTCATCAGACTCAACGCGTCGGTCAATGGATTGACCGGCGTGCGACGCGGTTGGAGATACCGCTGCGAAGTGCAACCGACCATCGACGGAGCTAAGATCAATAGCGCCACGAGCATCAGCGCCCTTTTCCATTGCGATCGATGCTTCAAGGATGCCATGGGTCAAAGCTGCGCGTTGTTTGTCTCTACGAAATTCACAGCCCTGAGTCGGACTGCTCGCCAACTGATTCCATAGCAAAAGATCAGAAGGCAATGCAACCTGAGTCCCTGAAAAACCAAGTTTCGATTGCTAGCAATCCCCGGGGCTCTGGTCTCTCCAGAGAGCTTACTGTCGCTTGACCTTCGACTTGGTCAAGAACGCAGAAATGAAAAACATCACCAGCAACAATGGGATGCAACAGGTGCAGATGGTCCCGAAGACTTGCGCGAAAAAACTCGATTTTTGGACCGGGGGGTTCTGTGAGGGGTTGGAAGTCGGGAATCCTGAGACCGGTCCGCTTGGTCCGTTGTACGGGCTGTTGTTCGAATTGCCGAGCCCACCGTTGGGGGCCCTAGATCCCGATGCTTGCCGAGAACCGATGCCGGTGATTTTGTCGTTGTTGGGAGTGGCCAAGGCCTTGAGAACCTCCGACACATCGAGATCGCCCAAGCCTTCGAGCAGGGCGAAATCCTCGCCGTTGTTTCCTTGGTCTGTCCCACTCCCTTCTGCCAGGATTTCCTGAATGGCATTGGACAAGGAGGCTTGATCGTCGGCCCGTCGGTAGCTGTGGACGCGCGTAGCTAAAGAGTGATCGCCTCTCATGTCGACTCCGATCGCATCGATGATGATGCCTCGAGAGAGGATATCGGGCAGGTACTGATCTAGAAGCGCTTGATCGGACGCTTCGCCATCGGTCACAACGATCAGTCGATAGGTCCCGTAGATTTTTTTGGATCGGAGGGCTAGCAGTTCATCCGAAGCGATTCGAAGGGCATCGCCCAGGGGGGTTCCGCCGTTGGCTCGCAAATTGCTTATGCGTCCGATAGCTTCCGCGGGATTGACGGGTCCTATAGGAATGAACCAATTTCCATTTTGACGGGCTCCATTCAGTAGCAACACCCCGACGTTGGTCCCTGGAGCGATCTGCTGGATCACCTGCGTCAGAGAGCTTTTTGCTGCGTCAATTCGGCTTCGACGGTCGCGGCGCATGACCTCACGCATCGAGCCGGAATCATCCAATACGATCACAACGTAGTCGTTAGCTCCTGCGTAGCTCGGCTTGGCTGTGCTGAGAGTTAGGAGCGAGACGAGCCCAATGCAAAGTGTTGAGAGGGTCCACAGGGAGCGTGCGATGGTTGTCATAGGACGAGGGGTCCATTAATCCATTAGAAGTTGAAATCGGTCGGCGTTAAGGCTTCGGGATTGACTTTCACGATTCGAAACTCGACTCGCATGTTCTCTTTGGCTTCGTCGATGTTCCGGGGCTTGGGAATCACCGGTTCCATGATGCCTGCGCCGACGGGGACAATCTGGGACAGATCGACGGTGATCCCGGACTCCTTGGCAAATTTCTCGAGTGATTTTTTGACCGCTTCGGCTCGAGCTTGGGACAAGGTCAGGGCGGCTTGCATGGTAACGGTCGGATCGGGATTGCCGCCGCCGAACGCCCCGTTTTTGATCAAATCGACGACTTCTTTGGTGCGGTTTAGGTCTAAGGGTTTTCCGTTCATGAAGTACCTGTAGTTGCCTTGGGTTCCGTTCTGCTGGATGATTCCTTTGGAAGTTCCGGCTTTGATCAGATCCATCAGGGTCTTCGAGGGGTCAGCGTGTCCTCGAATGACGACCGCGGCGTTGCCGAACTGGCTGGCTTGCTTCAAGGCGCGGAGGAATTCAGCACCGTAGCGGTCGCTGGAGAAGGATTGCTCGTTGGGTTCAAAGTTGATCGAGAAGCTCACGATGGTGTTGGCATCGAGGTTTTCGCCTAGAAACATCTCGGTCGATTCGGCGCTGGGGTTGAAGCGTTCGACGCTGCTCGGTTCGACGTACTCGATCCCGCCGAGTTGTGAGAGTTTTTTGTAGTCGAAGTCATTGGGTTCAAATCCCGCTCGGGCTTGTGCATACTTCCACTGAGTTGCCAGGTTGATGGATCGAGTCATGACTTCGTCGAATCCGCTGGCATTGGATTTTTGTTTGAAGAATGCGATCTGTCCTGGCAACCCGACGAATCCGCAGTCGAGCAGCAGGCCGTGTACATCGCCTTCGAGCGTCGGCAGGACGTCTTTGCCAAAAATCCTCTGAGAGATCGTGAGGATCTTTTCGTATTCCTTGGTCATTTTGCCACTTTCGCCATACGCCTTGCGCATCGCGACGATTTGCTCGGTGGCCTTTAGGTTTCCAGCGACGAATTTTTCGACCCAGTCCCTGTTGGCCTCGTACCAGTCGCTTCGAACGGCATAAACGTCGGCGATCGAGCGGCTCATTTGAACGGTGCTGTTGACGACGTGGGCACCTTCGACGGTTCCCTCGGCCCCAGTACCGACACCATCGAGTCCGCTTGTCAGTCCGATCATGTCCGGAGTAACCACGCAGCAAGCATCGATGCTGGGGTCGTTTTTGAAGGCCGTCGCCGGGCCGTTTGGTCCGGTGATGTCTTTGGTCCAGACGATTTCGACATCTTCGCGATTCAGACCGGCAGCAGCCAAGGAGTCGTACAGGAGGCCTACGTGGGGGCCACCTTGCTGGCAGGCGATCTTTTTGCCTTTGAGGTCATTGAGGTTCTTGACCCCTTTCTTCGCGACAATGTGATCCCCTGCACTCCAGGAGAGTTGCAAGATGATCACCGGTTTGGTTCTGGGGTCTGCTCCGAGGACTTCACCCGCCAGTCCGATCATGTGCATCGTGCCTCGGAGCATGGGGGATTTGCCCGACAAGTAGTTTCGCACCTGGCCAACAAAATCGTCCCCTGGGACCAATTGCATCTCCAGGCCCATCTGCTGATAGGTTGAGCCTTGGCCTGTCTTGAGATCCCCGTTGGCAAGGAACGTGGCGATGTCACCACCCCAAAAGATGTAGGGGACTTCGACGGTTTTGTTGTTCGCCTTAGGCCCGCTGGTCACTGAGCCGACTTGGACCGGCCCGACCAATTTGGAAAAAAGCTCTTGGGCCAAAGCCGATTGCCCGAGCCCTAAGGCCGCAGCGAGGCAAAGAACAAGAGCCAGTGGTTGGGATCGTAAGGCGTGTGGCATAGCATGCTCCTGGTACAAGGAATTGCAAAAACTGGTGATGGCTATTTGATGGCCATTTTCGCTTATCGAATCCCCATCGATTCTAATAGGCGGATTTCCTCTTCCATCTGGGCGCGCTGGGGATCGGAAATATCTGGATCTGGCAAAAGCGAGCGACGCGTGCAGTTGATGAGGGCTTGCAAGGTCTGGTAACGCCGCGTTTGCTTGATGGCTGGCTGGAGAAAGTCGCGAACGATGGTCTTTAACTCATCGGCGTTTTTGGGCGGAATCGCCTTGAACTGACTGCGTAAGGCCGCGTAGGCGGCCGAAGAGTAATCCTCCTCGAGTCCCTCTTGGTCGAGCCATTGGACCAATTCGTCGGTCGCTAGCTTGGTCGGACCGAGCATCCATCGGATGAATTCGAGGCGATCTTCGCCGATGGGATCCAAGATCGGGATGATCAAGTCCCCGACGCGTCCCGGGCGTCGGATGTCGGGCGAGAGCAAGTGGATCCGGGCGGTCATCAGCAGCCAGATGACTTTCCCTCGGAGTTTCGGGTCGCTCATCATGCCCTGGATTTTTCCGGTCAGTCGGCGCTCGGTCTCATGGGCCCCTTCGCCAACACTTCCAAACTGTGTATCGGCCTCGTCGACGAAGATGACGACTTTCTCGAGGGCTTCGAGCACCCGGCGGAGCCGTTCGAAGATCACATCGGTTTGGCCGAACCACTGGCTCCGAATGTTCTTAAGGACCAGCACTGGCATATCCAACTCTGCGGCCACGGCCTCGAAGATAAACGTCTTGCCGCCGCCGATGGGACCTGCGATGGCCGCCCCTGGCAAGGCTCGATCGTCGGGGAGCTTCATGCGTGGTATGAGGTAATCTCTGAGAAAGTCTTTGAGCTTGGAAAATCCGATCACGTCTTTGAGCGTCTGGATCGGCTTCTTAAACTCGACGACATCGTCACCCAATTGCGACTGGATGAACTGCTCGACCTGCAAGGTCGTATCCTGCCTTTGAATCGGCTGCTTGGAGTAATCCGAAGCCAGAAGCAACTGTCGCATCGCATGCAATGAAAGTCCTGCGGTCGCCTCGGCCACCGAGTCGAGCGTATCGATCACATGCCGATTTCCACTGCTTGCAGCATGCCACTGCGCATAGTGCCTTCGGGATGCAAGATCGGGCGAAGGGACCTCGACGGAGAGAACCTGAGGGAGCCTCGAAACGCGTTGGTGAATCAAGCTTCGAGACTCCGCCAAAAGCAATACGTTGTCCTTGCCATTGAAAAAAGCAGGGTCACCAAACCAATCGGTCACGATCGTGATGCGGCGCAGTTGCGCGTCGTTCATCTTGGATACATCCCCGTCGCCCGCAGGTAGCAGGATGTCCGTCCCTTCGATGACGATCAGCAGATTTTCTTTGAGGCAGGCCCTCGAACAGATGGTCAATTGCCTTAGGAATTCCAAAGCCTGCGTCGAGTTCCCAATCGCATCGCGAAGGTACTGATCGAACTCCTTGCGACGCAGATCGAACTTGCTCCCATCCTGGAGTACCTCGCGTGTGGCTACCGCGTCGATTCCAACGCCGTTTTTCCACGCCGCCCAAGCTTCACGAAGCTTGGAGCGATCCTCTTCGGCGATCCGGATCGGTCCATTGAGCTCATAGACGACCTGGATCAGCCCCGGAACCTTGGTCTTGTTGAGCAAAAAAGGGATCAGAGGCACATACTCTCGACCGTCGTAGTACAAATCGTAGATGCTCCCAGAGAGGATGGTCGATCGGGACTGGCCGGAATTGATCGTCCGGGCAAGTTGGGAAAAGAATGGATACGACGCGGCCGGTACATCTTGGGTCGGCAATTGATTGGATACTTTATCGGTCATGGATCTGGACGAAAAACAACTTGGGGGTGAATTGGCAATCGCAGAGGTTCTGCTGACGACACCGATTCTATCACGGTGGCGTATGGGTTGGGGAGTAGATCCCTGGGAGTTTCGATTTTACGTTGGTACCCATGGACCTCGAATCGATCGTTGGCGATTGAATCTATGGCGGTTGAATTTTTGGCAATTCGCTGATGGCAACGACGACACTTATCGACCGAGGGGTTTTAAGGTTGTGTTGGAGCCGCCGGTGGTTGGTCGGACATTTCCATCGGGTTGAGTACCGCTTGCTCGATCTGACGGATCGTTCGGCGGTGGTTTTGGGCGACTTGCAAATCCCCTTCTTTCTCATAGTAGCTGACCAGGAGTTCCTGGGATTTGATATCGAATGGGTTGGAGCGCGACGCGATTTGGATGTAGCCCACGCCGCCGGCAGGGTCGAGATAATTCATCATCAACTCGCCCATATCGCGACGGAGTTCCTGGTTAGCCGAGTCGGTCACCAAGCGGTCGATCATCTGGTCGACCAGCGGCCGTTTGTTCTGGCTCTCGGCTGCCTTTGCAAAATATTTTTCGCTTTCGGAGGTTTCTCCAAGTTTGGCCAAACTTCGGGCCTTGAGTTGCAAATAAGGCAATGCGTTGGGCCAACGTTTCAGGAGCATCGTCGCCTGCTGGCTGGCAAGCTCGGCTTGGTCTGCTTCAAGATTTGTCTCGCAAACCAAAGCCAACTCGGGGCTAGGAAGCTTGGAAACATCAGCCAGTTTTTTCAGTTCTACAGAGGCCTCGTCGGTGAGTCCCAGATTTAAGAGCGAACGGGCATATCCGGTGATCACTTCGGGGGGGGCATAATCGTTTTTCATGAGCCATTCGAACATCGTTCGGGCTTCTTCAAAGTTCGCTTTCTCTAGATAAACTTCGGCGAGCTCCTGGCGTGCCCGGGGTTCTTGGGGATCGAGTTCGATCGCTTTTTGAAAAGACTTCAATGCGGTCTCTAGGTCATAGCTGGCGGTGCTGAAGACCCCTTGCCAGAAGGCTGCTTTGGGATCTTGCTCGTAGAGTTCATTCCAAAGCCTTAAGGCTTGCTCGGCGCTCGAGCGGTCCCCCTGGTTGAGGAACCCTTGGACCAAGGATGCCAAGACCTCTCCCCCTTCGGAGCGATAGACCAGCAGCAGCGGTCCGAGGTTGTCCTTTACTTTACTTGGCATGCCCGCGGCCGATTCCAAGAGCCACATTGGACCCGACGCTTTTGCGATTGGAAGACCTTTGGCAGCCATCTGATCGACCAGACGGCTGACCCGGGGTCGATCCCCTAGTTTTCGATAAGCTTCGGCTTTGAGCCAGGTCCATTGGGAGGGATAGAACATCAGGGGCGCCCAAGCTTCAAGTCGCGAGATTCCTTTGGCAGAATCGTTTTTCCGGTAGATCAGCTCACGCGCCGAACGCTCGACCCAAAGGTAAGAAACGACCCAAAGAGCCAGGACAATCGGCACGAGCAGCAAGGCGGCAAGGCCCGTGCGGACCGCTCCGGACCGCTTAGAATGGCTGCTCATGGTGCTTAAATCCTGAATCAAAAGACTGAAAAACAGATCGCAAGCCCCCGCGGTATGCCTGCAAAACGACTAGGTTTGCCCACATCGAGCGATAAAGCAGCGTCCAAAACCGAAAATATAGCCCAAAGTTGGCTTGAAAGGAAACCGATCCAAAGATAAGCTTTTCGCCCTATGGTTTCTGCCAGATCGGCAATTTTTCCACCGTTGTGAACCAAAATGACCTTAGATAAAAGCTTGAAAGTTCGAGCCGGCGGTATCAAAAGCCGCAATGTAATGACCCGAGCCGAGCGCATCAAGCGTCTCCAAGACCTCGACAAGTGGTCCGAAAACTCGGTCGTCATGGGAATGGCCAAAGTCCGCGTCCCCAAGATCTCTTTGAAGAAAAAGAAGAAGGTCAAGAAGGAAGACGAAGCCGACGACAAGAAGAAAAAGAAGAAGTAGCCTTCTGCTACACTTCGATTTCAAGATTTCCAACGAGGCCGGCAAGCGATGGTTTGTCGGCTCGTTTCGTTTTTGTTTCCAAGCGACGTTTTGAACCCAACCGATCTCCATTCTCGCCGTTGATCCATGCAACGATTGACCTGTTTCCTCAGTGGCCGTGTGCAGGGAGTCGGCATGCGGTATACGGTCCACGATCTTGCCAGGCAATACCCCGTCGGTGGGCTGGTTGAAAATCTCGACGATGGCCGCGTACGGATCGTGGTCGAAGGCTCCTTGGAAGTGCTCGATGCGATGTTGGAGCGACTCATGGAGATCGCCCCGGGCCATATCCAAAAACTCGATCGATTCCAAAGCGAACCTACCGGCGAATTTCGGCAATTCGTCATCAGACGCTGAAAGACGCGACCCCAAAGGGCGATTCTTGCGTCTTGGACCGCTCGATCCATTCTGCTAGTATCCACCTAGCATCAATCTCTATTTTCGGTCGAGATTGGATCGAACTTCTTCTAGTCTAAGGGCGCACGCAGATGAAATTCCCTCGAGCTCTAACTCGGACCGCATTGGCTTGTTTCAGTTTATCGATGCCGGGTTTGGCAACCGACTCTGCATTGCAAGCCCAAGGCGTCTTGCCCGTGCCCAATAGCACTTTGCCGTCTAGCGCTTTGCCCGCACTCAGTCCCCCACTGCCGCCGGCTTACCCGTCTGCGGCTTATCCTATGGGGGCTTATCCTCCTATGCCGCCTCTCTATCCGGCGTCCGAGCCACCCGTTTCGATGCTCATCAGTGGCTTGCTCTCGGAGTACCAAGCCGCCCAAGACGAGGATCGCAAAAAACAGATCGTCGAGAAGATCACCCAACTGGTCCAAAAGCAGTTTGATCAAACCCACAACATGCACCAGCAGGAAATCAAGGCTCTCGAATCGCTGCTGGCTCAGAAAAAGAAACAGTTCGAAAAACGCGAGGCCATCAAGGACAAGATCGTGACCGATCGCGTCGCGGCGCTGGTTCAGAAAGCCGACGGAACCGGTTGGGAATACGAAGGCCAGCCGTTTCCATCGGGCTATGCACTCCCTGCAATGACTCCTTCAATGACTCCTGCATGGGCACCTGTTGGGAATGCTGCAGCAAGTTTCCCACCGCAGCCGGCCTACCCAAACCATTCGTCGCCGGCAGGTCTAATCCCACCGGCTTTGTCTCCAATGAGTTTTACTCCGCTCGGCCCTGCTACCGGTGGCCCTGCTACCGGTGGCCCAGCCTCAGGTGCCCAAGTGCTCTTCGGAGCCCAGACGGCTGATCTGCCAATCCCTCCCCAGGACTCAACGCCCACCCCGCTCCCAACACCCGCCGAGTTACCAGGGCAAAGAAGCGTGGGTGAATACCCCAAGGCCCGAGTCAGCTACGAAGACTTCAAGGAACTGGTTGCCGAGGTCGAACCCCATCGCAGCGCGCGCATCTTGAGCTTGGATCAGTTCCTCCAGATGAGCAAACAGCCCAACGTGATCGTTCTTGATACACGATCCGCGTTTCGTTATGAGCGGATTCACATCCAGGGTGCCAAGCACTTGAGTTTTACCGACTTTACCCAAGCTAATCTTGCTGGTGTGATCCCCACACCTGAGACCACGGTTTTGATCTATTGCAACAACAACTTCGACGGCAACCAAATCGATTTTGCGTCGAAGTCCGCGCCGGCTCGGCCAAGCAGCAATCGCGGCCTTGCATCCCAAGTAGCATCGCAAGACAAACCGGTCCAACTGGCGCTTAACGTACCGACTTACATCAATCTCTATGGGTATGGCTACCAGAACGTCTATGAACTCGGTGAGCTGGTCAAGGTGACCGACCCGAGGATCCAATTCGAGGGCACAATGGTGAGCAAAAATAAGTGATCAAGGGATTGAGTGGTTATCCACTGTCTGGCCCTAGTACTAGAACAGCCAATCAACCGCGTTCGCCGGAGGCGAAACTTCGTTGAACCCGCAGCCAACGGCGAGGAACTTGACCAGGCCCGCCAGGATGCTGCGTTTGGGCTCCAGCAGGTTAGGGGTACGTCTTTGCATTCATGTTTTTCGTAGGGTGGGTGAAGCGGGCTTTGCCGCGCAACCCACCATCGCGAACGTGGGATAGGCTTCCAGCCTGTTGGGCTTCAGGACACAAAGGGTGGTACCTGTGTGGATCTTCGATTCGATGTCATGAAGAAGGTGACAGGCTGGAAGCCTATCCCACGGGAGCAGACCACGTTGGATAGGCTTCTAGCCTGTCTGCCTACCGGAGAGAAAGGGTGGTACGTGACAGGCTGGAAGCCCGCAGGGCGACACACTGGGGGCAGTGGTAGTTTTTGAGACCTAGCATGTGTTTGCTAAATAAAACAGGTATGGAATTGCGAAGTATCTGGTATAGATGCTTGTGCATCGGAAGAACATAGAATGGTTGTGTTGGAGCCAGTATCCGATGGCTTTCGCACACCGGCAGAGAAGTGCCGCCCTCCGGGCTAAAAACAAACAGCCGGATCTCTGCGCGAGATCTACTACCCAGAGAGCCTTGCGCGCGGTCATCCCCCTCACCCCCCCCCGCCCCCTCCCCCCCAGTCAAAGCCCTGGTGGGGAGGGGGGGCCAAGCGGCTTGGCGGTTTTCCGTAGGGTGGGTGAAGCGGGCTTTGCCGCGCAACCCACCATCGCGCATGGGGGAATTGCATGACACCTTTTTGATCTCTGCGCGAGATCTACTACCCAGAGAGCCTTGCGCGCGGTCAACCC
>JAJTEK010000008.1 GCA_021299695.1 Pirellula sp.
CGGTTTTTGACTTCAAATTGTGGATTGGTTGTTTGTGCAACGCTTGAATCAAGTGACCAGGGGACCGCTGCACGAACCCTACGAACGACAAGGAACTGGCGACAGTCCCCGAGCTTTTTTCACAGCAGCAATCGGCGCTCTCGCCACAGTTTATTGAGCTAACCTTCGAGATCTAGTTTGTGAAACATCATAAGATGCTCTTTGTCTTCGAAGCCATCGAGCAGTTCAAAACTGTAACGACTGTAGAGTTTTTGGGCCGCAACGTTGTGTCGATGCACCTTGAGAGTAAGCAGGTCGACATGTTTGCTCGGGGACTTATCGACTCGTATTTGCAGCGCAAACTTTTGCGCTTCCCCAATCAAGTGCTCCATGATTTGGTTCGAGTATCGCCAATCAGGATCAGGTGGAAATCCGCGGTAGCGATGATCCAAGCCGAGCTGGGGAATGTAAAGCAATCGAGAACGCTTACCATCCGGTGGTGGCCACTTTTGCCAGCCAGTCGTTGCTAATGAAGAGAAGCCTACAATCGAGCCGTACTCTTCTGAGTTTCGATAAATCCAGACCTTTGTATTGAAGTTTTCGATTGAGTCCAAGACCTCAGAACTGGAGATCCATTCGGTAGCTGCCATCGACCACGCTTCATCTCCGCATCGCAGACCCGCCAAGTAGGGCTGGTCTGCAGCAGAAAACTCATCTGCGTAGAGCGGTTGATTCTCCGGTTCGGCCAACGGTTAGGCCCTCTTCCTTGACGGGAGTTCTCTTGTCTTGACTCGTGCTGGCGAACGTAGGCTGGCAGCCTCCAAGGATTTTGCTTGTTCTGGAGTCAGTTCTGCATCAGCAAATGCATCTGCAACCGAATCTAGGATCTCAGCAACTTCCAATTGAGGCCAGAGTTCAGTAGGTTCTACCTTAAGTGCTTCTGACAGTTTGAAAATTGTCGTTCGCCGTGGCCGAGCATTTCGCGTCAACATCTTTGAAATAGCCGACTGTGTACAACCAATACGATCGGCCAACTCCTCTTGGGTAATGCTTCTTTCAATCAACAATTTGCTCAACCGGCCTGCAAACGATGACTCCTGAGCATCTAGTTGATCCAGCCGGTTCGAAACGATTGGCCTACGCGATTCAACAGGATGTCCCTTCGCGGTATCCCATTCAATTCGCGTTAGGTCCATGCCGTAGCTACCGTGTCCAACCTCAGGATTTAGAAAGAGCGCATCGGCAATGGTTGACAGTGCTCGCTGTTTATCCTCGACCGTTGAGTGTTCATATTCAAGGACGGCAAACATGGATCGCACAACCGACTGGACCTCATCGCTACACTCCATGAATCGCTTAATCAACTCACGCTGTTTCGGACCGATCGCTAGAAGTGCGCGGAACGCATCGCTTGGAAACTCATTCAATTCAGTCGTTGACATTTCATCACCTCAATCCGCTCGCTCTTGAACGATCAAGCTCCGAGCGGAATTGATCGTTCGTTGTAAATCGCTAAATTCTTCGTCTACCCTTAGCCCACCGAGCACCCAAAGTATCGGTTCTTTCGGGTTCGGCGAATGGTCACAGAAGAGGACACGCATGCCGGGATACAGCTCGCCTTCTTCCTCAACCAACATTTCCACCAGATTTGAATCACGAACAAAACTCCATCGCAAATCGACCAATAACGGATCTTCGAGATCCCACCATCGAAGTTTTAGCAAGTGTCGAACCCGTTGGGAGTATCGGTCTTGCCATGACAATAATATGACCTAAAAATGACTTGTCAAGTTCGAATTCATTGGATAACCCAACGGATTGGTCGCAAGCACCTGCACGCAAGAGACTGGAAAAAACACGGAGACAGTCCCCGTGTTTTTTCCTCGAGTTTTTTCCACGGGATCGTTCGCCCCAACGGGGCATAATGAGATAGCCCAGGGTAGAGCGCAGCGCCACCCTGGGTACACCGGCGACTTGGGCGCGCCGCCGCGCCCCAATTCGCCCAAGCCCTGAAAGGGCGAAACATAACACATGGGTTTACGCGCCGCCGGTTCCGCCCTTTCAGGGCTTGGGTTGTTTCGGGCACACCAATCCCAGGGCGGCGCTTCGCTCTGCCCTGGGCTTTCACCTTGCGCCCCGTTGGAGCGGCCGAATCGATGGTGGATCGCGCGATAACCAAAGCCGAACAGCCCAAGCGCTCGGTGGTACGTTCCGCGGTCCATGGGTTGCCTGTTGTTTCGAAAAAACCCGGGGACAGTCCCCGAGTTTTTTCAAATCGCCCAACCGCTTGCGCTGATCGGCTGACAACAACGAGCATCTCAACGATCGTTCGGCATATCAAGTCGGCTAAAGAGTTCGTTCAGATCGACTCTCCACCCCGGAAGCACTTGCCCACCATCGAGGACTGCTTCATCCTTGTACACTGTAGCGTCTTGGGCTGTACGAAAGACCGTCACGGTGCGTGTTCGATGCTCAACCATCCACAGCAACTCAACCCCTGCATAAAAATACTCCCGACGCTTACGGGACATCTCTGCGTAAGTATTGCTGCTGCTTAGCACCTCAATAACAAAATTGGGAACTAGATCGGGGATCGGGGCCGCCGGGATTCGCCCATCTGGCAATCGGTTCCAAGCAACAAACGCGACATCCGGACCGCGAACGGTATCCCCAAAAAGACGTGTCATTCCATCGGCACCTGTCGCGACACCGATTCTGTTCGAGTCGAGATAGTTGTTTAACCACTGCAACAATATGCCCGCTAACAATGATTCTTGCCAACCCATGCTTTTCTCCACCAAAGTACCATCGATAAGCTCGTAGAGTCGTCGTTCGGTATCCCTTAAATACGTTACATCCTCGATGGTGGCCGTCCCCGGTGCAGGATTGGTTCGAATACGAGACGCGGGGATGTTGCCAAGATCCTGAAGCCTTTCTTCCAAGGTTGTTGCTACTGCAATGCTCATCTTGGTCTCCTTTGAAACTCCGTGCCTGATCAACCCGATCCTTTGATACCGCACTCTCTATTTTAGTCATGTTCTCGCCCAAGTGAACATGAGAGGGCTTCGATTAGGCTTTGTACTTTAGGCGTTAGGAAAACCCACAAGTCCCCGTGCACAATGCCCTCACATTGGGTTAACCTTGAGGTGACGGATTCCACGTGCCGGTGATCCAAGACAAACCACTGCCTCAGCCAAAACAGGAAATCCGGCCTAATCCCCAACCGCAATCGATACCAATGCGCAATGTACCCAGGGCGGCGCTTCGCTCTGCCCTGGGCTATCACCTTGCGCCCCGTTGGGGCGGCCGGATCGATGGATGATCGCGCGATAACCAAAGCCGAACAGCCCACGCGCTCGGTGGTACGTTCCGCGGTCCATGGGTTGCCCGTTTTTTGACTTAACATCGTGGCTTGGTTGTTTGTGCAACGCTTGAATCAAGTGACCAGGGGACCGCTGCACGAACCCTACGAACGAAAAAACCTGGGGACAGTCCCCGGATTCTTCGTTGAACAGCCGAACAGCCCAAGCGCTCGGTGGTACGTTCCGCGGTCCATGGGTTGCCGGTTTTTTGACTTCAAATTGTGGATTGGTTGTTTGTGCAATGCTTGAATCAAGTGACCAGGGGACCGCTGCACGAACCCTACGGACGACAGGGACCTAGAAGTCCGATTGCTCGGTTTGGCTCGCAAAGCACTCTACGTTGGGCATGCGCTCTTGCAGCATCGTTGCGAGTTTGTGCATCGCGAAGCGCTCGCTTGCGAAATGGCCCATGAGCAACATCGACACGCCCTGGGCTTGCGCCTCGAGCGACTGATGGTACGTCGCCTCCCCTGTGACGAACGCCTCGCATTGATGCTTGAGCGCAAGCGGCAGAAGACTGGCACCCGAACCACAGACAATGCCCACTCGAACGACATGGGAATCTTGCGGATCGGTGCACTTAGGACGAATCTCCGGGATGGCACTTTCTAGTCGAGCCCACAAATCGGAGAGTTTCGTCGGCGTGGCAAAATCCCCGACGATACCCGATCCAAGTTCGTACTTAGCGAATTCTGGTTTCGAGGAGACTTGCAATGGACGCAAGTTACCGAGTTGAAGGATCTGGGCCAATTGGCGATTGATCCCTTGGGGAGCATTGTCCCAAGCCGTATGGGGCGAGTAGATCGCTATCCCATGGCCGATGGCATCCCAGAGGATTTTTCCAGTCGTCGTCTGCGTGGTGATGCGATCGATGGGTTTGAATGGTATCGGATGATGGACAACGATCAACTTTACGCCGCGCCGGATCGCTTCTTCGAGAACCGCGCTCGTCAAACTCAGGCAAGTCATCAGGGTCTTGATTCGCACGGTCGGATCGCCTACCAAGAGTCCGACGTTGTCCCAGCTTTCGGCCAGCTCCAGAGGGGCAATTTCATTCAGGTGCGGGAGAATCTCTCGGACCGATGGATTGCCATTTGATTTCGCGTCGGGGTCGGCCATAAAGACATCTCTAAGGAACCGGCGATATCGATGTCGGCGGTTTGAGGGCTTCGATCTTCAGACCACTGCCGACCTCGGAGGACTCAAGGCCTGTGGTTCCATCGCTTGCCGAGGGTGCCTGCTGCTGGCCGACGGTTTGCTCTTGCAGAGTCGAAGCGGTTTGGAGCATTTCCTCGACCGCTTTCGAAACCGTTTTGGCCATCAGTGCATAGCAACTGACTCGTCCGGCCCGGGCGATGTTCAATCCGATCGCGTTACCATCGACATCGACGATCGGTCCGCCACAGTGCTGGGGTTCGAGGACGCTGTCGTGTTCGATGACTTCGCGAAAACCTGTCGATCGTGCAGAGACGCTCCCGTTGACTTGGAGTTCCGTCGGATCGAGCATGATGTTGGTCAAGTCCATCATCTGGGCTTCGAATGAGATCGCCTTGCTGTCGCGATTGACATCGATGGTAAGTCGTTTTCCGGCCGTCAGGGTCATCAGGTAATTGAGGACTTCCTGGCGGGTCTCAACGGGCTTGCCCTCGATCTTGATGATGATGTCCCCTTGGAGGATCCCGGCTCGGTAAGCACCGCTGCCTACCACGACGTTTTCGACCAGTGGGCCTTGGTGGGCCGAGGACAACTGGATGCCCAGGAGGGCTCGTTGCTGTTGGATGGTCCTTTTCTCGACGCTGACGACTCCCAGAGCCAGGGGCAAGGACCTTGAGTCGGCGCTGGCGATCCACCCCCCTAGGGCTACCTTGGTGTCGGTATTCCATTGGATCGCTGGCAAATCTTGCCGCTCGACCTTGATCAATACCAAGTCGAGTTCAGGCCTGCGGACTTTGACCGTACCGGGGATTTTGGTTCCGTCGTGCAATCGGATTTCGATCGCAGAGTCAGGGATTTCCGAGGATTTCGAGACGATCCAGCCCTCGGGACGGGCGATCGCGCCGAGTGCGATCTGTTGGTTTTGGCCGAAGATCTGTACGGTGGATTTCCAATGCTCGCCCATCGCTTCTCGGAAGGCGCGAAGCGTCGCGTACTGGCTTCTTTGGCGGGCTCGGCTACTTGCGAATCGGCCGTCTCGAGCTCGATTGGCTCCCCCCGGAAGCCTCATTTCCTGTTGGATCAGACGATGGGGAAAGAAATCCTCATGGCCTTGGGTGTTCAACGCGCCGAGCGGATCGCTGGTTTGGAAATCGGAATCGTCCGGGTTGGGTCGCTTCGACTCGGATTGGTTCGATTCGGATTGGTTTGCCTCTTGAAGGGCTTCGGAACTTCGGCTCCGAGGGTCGGTGTCGATGCTTGCCGGGAGTTGCAATTTGGGGGCAGAGGGTTTGCAAGACCCATCGAAGCAGCGAGGGTCGCCGGTGCGCAGGGAGCTCTCGGCGAGCATCCCGCCCCAGAGTCCCAAGCAACCCAAAAGCATTACTTTGTCGATCCCAAACTTCATGATGCGGTCTCTCGGTGGCCTTAGGGCTCGTCAGAAACTCCGATAATCAACTTCAAATTCACCTTCTTGCCGTCGCGCAAGACTTCGACATTGACCCGTTCGCCCGGCACCATTGCATCGACCTCTTCTTTGAGTCGATCGAAGTTGGTGATTTCGGCGTTGTGGAAGCGAATGATCCGATCCCCTGGGACGATTCCGGCTTTAGCCGCAGGGCCTCTGGGTGCGACGGTTCCGATGATGCATTCGCTTTTGGTGTCCGATTGACGATCGGCCGTCACGCCGATGATGGGCCTAAAGCCAGGTAGGACGCCCCAAGCTTCGCTGTTGGCCAAGCGATCCCAGGATTCCATGTAGACATTCATGGGAACATGCATGTTGTCGTCGACGTCGATTCCGATGCGGCTGTGGATGCCGATGAGTTTGCCTTGGAGGTCGAAAAGAGGTCCTCCGCTGTCTCCGCCGATGAGCGAACAGTCCGAGACGACCGTCGAGTCGGTCACGGCGAGGATACGTCCGATGCGAATCACTGCAGGGCGGTCTGAGATCCAACCTCCCGGATGTCCCCCTGCGATGCACCATTGCCCGGTCTTGACGCGCTCGCCGACGGCCGGGAGTGCAGCATGAGGCCAGGGTTGATTGTTTTCGTCGCGCGTTTTGAGAATGCGAACCAATCCCGCATCGGTGTCTCGGTTGACACCCATGCTGACACCTTCGACGCGCCGGCCATCGTGAAGCACGACCCACATCTTTTGCTTGGGCTTACCGGCGACGTGGGCAGCCGTCAGGATGTAGCCGTCTTCGTTGATGAGCACACCGCTTCCTTGCGTGCTGCCATGCTGAAGATTGACGGTGACTTGATGGATTTTCGCTGCGACCTTGGACTGTTGTGTCTGGAGAGCCTTCAGGTCCGTCAGGGACTTGGGGTCCTCGCCTGAAAAGAGTCGGTTCAAACTCGGGTCTAACGAAACGTAGGTCGCACCTTTGGTTTCGCCGTCGACGGTTCGGTCCACCGGAGCGGACATCCGAGGCTTTGCGGGAGCTTCTGGCAACACGTCTTGGGCGTGGACTTGCACGCTTGCGCCCAGGGGGCCTAAGCCGACAAGGCCCAAGCCGACAAGGCCCGTGCAAAACAAAACGAACGGTTTGGCAAGCCGAAGCATTCCAATTCCCCTAAACGCAGTTGACCCCAGGGCGATATGCCTCAGGGCACGGTATGATAAGACCGATTATTCGGTATCAGAGCTCAAAATAAAACCCTTTACCCCAAAGAACTTAAGAAAGTTCACTCCGGAATGTCAAGAAACTTCCCCTCAGGTCCGTTCGTAACGGTTCGGAAGGATAAATGATCCCTTCGATCCCTAACCCGCCGGATTCGCTTTCGGATCGCCAATCTCGCCCAACTCGCCTGATTGTCGGCTGTGGATACGTGGGCTTGCGCGTGGCTCGCCTTTGGCTCTCGGCAGGCGACCGCGTCTTGGCCATCACCCGTTCGGGTCAAAAAGCGGTTGAATTGGAAAAGCTTGGGATCGAACCGATCGTCTGGGATTGGCTCGATGATTCCTGGCTTTTGCAGGCCCAGCATTCCTGCCCATCGGAACTGGCCTCGGTGCTGGTGGCCGTCTCGCATGCTCCGATGGCCGACGTACCCCCGGCTCAAGCGCATAGGCTTGGACTGGCCCACCTGGATCGTTGGTTATCCGAAGCTCCTGGTTCTCGACCGACGCGATGGGTCTACCTTTCGACGACCGGAGTGTTTGCAGACCCGCTTGGGAGCCAAGACCTTTGGGTCGATGAACAGTCCCCAGTCGGACCGAGTCGGCCAGGTTCCATCACAGCCCTCGAGGCCGAGCGCTGGCTCGAAAGTTCGGCCATCGAGCATGTGGTCCTGCGTCCTGCCGGCATTTATGGACCGGAGAGAATCCCTAACGTCCAACCGTTGCGAGAGGGGCAAGCCATGGCCGTCGATCCGGAAAGTTACTTGAACCTGATCCATGTCGACGATCTTGCGAGGGTCATCGCGGCCGTCAGTCAAGGTCCCTGCATGGGGCGACTGTATTGCGTCAGCGATGGGCACAGCGTCCAGCGGCGCGATTACTATGCGTTTATCGCCCAGAGTATGGGCTGGCCTGCGCCGAGTTATGTCCCGGGGCAAGAGCTTCAAGGGGCACAGGTACAGGGTGCACAGGTACAGGGAGCGGTTCCTCGACGACGCAGTCAAGGGAACAAACGGGTAAGCAATCGTCGACTTCTCGAAGACCACGCGATTCGCTTTGCGTTCCCGGACTATCGCAGTGGACTATCCTCACTTCTTGCGGAAATGGCTCGCTGATGTTCCGATCGGTTTGCTCAATGGATTCGATCGCACGGCCGGCCCTCGCGGTGTTGCTAAGCTTGGTGCTGCCTGGTGACTGCTTGTCGCAGAGCAGCTCGGCCGAGCGGACCCCAAGCCTAATCGTTCCGGAGTCGCGGATCGAACAAGCCTCGTTTCCGGTGATCGATGTCCACACCCATTTTTTCGTCAAGGGGAAGCACGATCCGGAATTGCTCGATCGCTATGTCGAGATGATGGATCGCAACCGGATCGCCGTGAGTGTGTCTCTCGATGGAACGCTTGGACCCCAGCTCGAGGCCCATACGGCCTATCTGTGGTCCAAATATCCCGATCGCTTTGCGATTTTTGCGAACATCGATTTCCGTGGTAAGGGCAAGCTTGAGGACCCGTCGAGTTGGGCTTGCAACCAAACCAGCTTTGTCTTCGATACCGTCGAGGCGCTGCGTGCGGAGGTCAAGCGGGGGCGGGTTTGCGGACTGAAATTCTTTAAGGACTTTGGGCTGCGTTGGAAGAATGCAGACGGTAGCTTGATCCAGATCGACGATCCTCGCTGGGATCCGATTTGGGATTCCTGTGCTGAGCTTGGGATTCCGGTCTTGATGCATACCGCCGATCCGAGCGCATTCTTTCGACCTTTGGATGATACGAACGAGCGAATCGGAGAGCTTCAAGCCCGTCCTGAATGGGCTTTTACGGGTCCTGAGTTCCCGAGCCGCGAGAGTTTGCACCAGGCGCGCAATCGGGTCATTGCAAAGCATCCCAAGACCCGATTCATCGCAGCGCATTTTGGCAATGATGCCGAGGATCTCGTCGCATTGTCCGGATGGCTCGATGCGTATCCGAATCTCTATGTCGAGTTCTCCTCACGCATCAACGAACTCGGGCGCCAGCCGTATTCGGCTCGCCGGTTCTTTGAGAGGTTTCAGGACCGAATTTTGCTCGGAACCGATGGCCCGTTTCCCGAGCAGCGGCTGCGGATCTATTGGCGATTCCTCGAGACCCAAGACGAGTACTTCCATTACTCAGAAAAGTCCCCACCACCCCAAGGAGACTGGCGAATCTACGGCATAGGTCTGCCTTTGGAAGTGCTTGAAAAGGTCTACCACCGAAATGCTTGCCGGATCATCCCCGGACTTTCCAAGAAACTCCAATCCTTTGTCGAGCCGAGGCCTTGATGGGTGTTGAGGTTCGTAGATTGGAGTAAGCTATAGAGCCCGCCTAACTGAATCCTCTTGTCGGTCCCCTCCTGAAACTCCGAGTCGCTCGGATTTGCACCCAACCTGCACTACTCTGCACTACTCTACTACTCTGCACTAATCTGTACCATGCACCATCCGGCCAACACCACCGAACATGAAGAAATCCATGTCATCGCCAAGCGTCAGCGAATCGGCGTGATATTGCTTTTGTTTTTTACGCTCGCCTATGCGAGCTTCATCGGGCTCTGCACGTTCGCTTACGAGTGGATCACCCAAACCAAGATTGCAGGAATCCCTTTGACGGTCGCTTATGGGGTCGGTTTGATCCTCCTATCGTTGGTCATCGCAATGCTCTACGGTCTCCTTAGCCGAACAAGGTCATGATCTACACCTCAAGCACTCTTGCTATCATCGTCTTTTTGGTGATGGTCCTTGGGACCGTCGCTTTGAGTTTCTATTTGGGTTCCAAAGCCAAATCGAGCGCGGGGTACTTTGCCGCCGGGGGCGAAATACCTTGGTTTGTCAACGGGATCGCGTTTGCTGGAGACTACCTCTCGGCGGCGTCTTTCTTGGGCATCTGCGGCATGATCGCCTTCTATGGATTCGATGGGTTTCTCTATTCGATCGGATACCTAGCCGGTTGGTTGGTGGCCCTGTTGGTGATCGCCGAACCTCTCAAGCGGCTTGGCAAGTACACGTTTGCCGATGCCTTGGCCAGCAAATTTCAGTCGTCGGGGATTCGCTCGGCGGCTGGTTTGAGCACCTTGGTCGTCAGTTTGGTTTACCTGATCCCGCAGATGGTCGGGGCTGGAGCCTTGGTCAAGCCCCTGTTGGGTTTGCAGTATTGGCAGGGAGTCGTGCTTGTCGGCTCGATTGTCGTGGTGATCGTCGTGACGGCCGGCATGGTCAGCACCACGTACGTCCAGTTCCTCAAAGGGGGGTTGCTGGTCCTATTCTCTTTGGTCTTGAGCATCATGGTATTGAATCGGGGGCTTACCCGATCCGAGGGTCAAGCTCGTACGGTCCCACAGCGGATCACCGTCGACGAGCAAAACAACAAGTACATCGACGGCGTTCGTTTGGGACTCAAGCAGGACCAGAGCAATGTGCAGCCGGTTGGCAGAGTCCTCGAATTGAATGGCGGAAAAACATCGACTGGCCCGTTAGGCCCGATCTCGTTCTTGACAGAGCTCTCGGGAGCCAAGATCGAGCTTTCGCAAACGGTCAAAAGCACCCAGGACGGCAAGCCGGTTATCGAGTATGCACCCAGGGTGGTCCAAGGCGCGGCGATGATGGCCCCTGGCAACCACCCGACGTTCCAGGGAATCCGCCAACAGCAGTGGTATCCCAAGCTCGATTTTATATCGTTGATGTTGGCACTCTTTGGAGGTACTGCGTCGCTTCCCCACATCTTGATCCGATACTACACGGTCAAAGACCAAGCCTCTGCTCGCAAGAGCACCATTGTCGGGATCGCGACGATCGGATTTTTTTATCTGTTGACTCTGTACATTGGTTTCGGAGCGATGGTCAGTGGATCGATGGACCCGAGCGACAGCAACATGGCCGCCCCGTTGCTTGCCAAGAGCTTTTCTGAGTTGCTCTTTGCTGCCGTCTCGGCGATTGCTTTTACAACGGTTTTAGGAACGGTCAGCGGATTGATTGTTGCGGCCGGAGGATGCGTCGCGCACGACTTTGTCGCTGGGATGCTTGGGATGCAATTGAGCGATCAGCAACTGATTCGGGTGGCGAAAATCGCATCGATCGCCATCGGTGCAATCGCCATCTTGGCCGGCTTGGCCTTCGAAGGCATGAACGTGACGTATTTGGTGGGATGGGCCTTTGCAATCGCTGCGTCGGCGAATTTGCCCGCGCTGCTGATGCTGTTGTTTTACAAAGGGACGACCAAACAAGGGATCATTACTGGGGTGCTCCTCGGGACAGTCAGCTCGGTCCTTTGGATCGCGTTGTGTCCCGAGATGTATAAAAGCATGTACGGTTTGGATCCCAAGAGTGCTTGGGTCCCCTTTAGTCAACCTGGAATCGTGACGATCCCCCTGAGTTTTTTGGCGATATTGGTCGTCTCGAAAATGACCGCTGCTTCCGGCGATGAGACCCGCATTTGAAAAACATTCTGTTCAAATAATTTGGATTGCTTGATCATTAACAAAACGATGAGCGACACGATGACATGTTGGAACTTGCAAGTTCTTTGCGATGCAATTCGATTGGGAATGGCAAGGCTCACTCGATACCCGAGTCTCATTTATGGGATGATCCTAGCCGGTTGGGTTTGCATTTCGGCATCCCGGCTAGAGGCACAACTTGCAGCCGAGTTCCTTGAAGCAAAGTCGGCTGCGCAGTGGGCTCAGCTCGCTCAAGAGAAAGGGGATGCATCGCGCGGAGTGAATGTGTTCTACCAAGCGAGTTTGGCGTGTGTCCGATGCCATGTCTCTAAAGATCCTCAAGCGACTGCATGGGGACCAAACCTGGGTCATGCTGGCGAGATTGCCCAGGCAGAGCGACTCAATGACCAGCAGATTGTCGAGTCGATCCTCGAGCCCTCGAAGTCGATTCGCAAAGGATACGAATCGATCACTCTGCGTCTGGACGATGGAGAGGTGGCAACTGGCCTGTTGATCGACAAAGACCCCAAGCGATGGCGACTGAGAAACGCCAACGGCGAAGCGATCGAGATCCAAGCCGACCGGGTCGAAGCTTCGGCCATGAGCACCCAATCCCTGATGCCCGCGGGTCTTGCCCAGCAGTTGGGGACCGAGCAAGCCTTCCTGGACCTTGTGAAGTACTTGATCGAAATCCGCGATGGGGGCCCTAAGCGGGCCGCGACCCTCGAGCCGGACATGTCCCTTTTGGCCGTCAAGATACCGGAGTATGAATCGAGTCTGGACCATGCCGGCATGATCCGCGATTCGAATCAGGAGGCTTATAAGCGTGGGGGGCAGATCTATCAGCGGGTTTGCGCCAATTGCCATGGAACCAAAGAGCTTATCGGGTCGCTCCCGACGGCCCTGAGGTTCGGAGAGGGAAAATTCAAGAATGGGGCAGACCCGTATTCGATGTACCGGACCCTGACACACGGATACGGATACATGGCCGCTCAGACCTGGATGGTCCCATCGCAGAAGTACGATGTCATTCACTACATTCGCAAAGAGTTCCTCGAGTCGAATCCGAATGTGAGTTCCGTTGCGATCGATCCAGAGTACTTAGACAAGTTGCCGCGTGGGGATTCTCGGGGTCCCGAGCCAAGCAAAATCGAAGCATGGAGCGCGATGGACTATGGGAACATGCTCACGCACTGCTATGAGGTTCCCGGCGATGTGTTGAATATCGCTTACAAAGGCATTGCGGTTCGCATCGACCCGGGGCCTGGAGGGATCACCCGAGGAAGCCAGTGGATGGTATTTGATACCGACACCTTGAGATGGGCGGCAGGATGGCAGATCTCCGAAGAGCATCCCAACGAAGTATTCATCGATTGGCGCGACATCCAATTCAATGGTGAGCACGGAATTCATCCGAGAGTCGTCGGAGATATTGTATTGAGGAATGCCAGCGGACCGGGTTGGGCGAACCCCAATGCGCCCGGATCCTCCTTTGAGGATAACGCTCGGGTCGAGGGTCGCGATTCGCGGCGTTATGGGCCTTTGCCCAAGGAATGGGGTAAGTTCCATGGTCAGTTCGTGAGCGGGTCGCAGACCATCGTTTCGTATCGTATCGCGGATGCTCAGATCCTCGAATCTCCCAGACAGCTCCCGATGACCAAGGGCCAAGCAGCGTTTGCTAGGGTGCTAAACATTGCGCCTCATGCTCAGGGGATCGAGTTGAGGGTGGCCGATTTGGGTGAGTCGGAAGTCGCTCGGGCGTCGGTCAGCAATCCGACTGGAGAGTCCCGATGGAGCTCGAGCGAGCGTTCCTTTGGAATGCTCGGTCAAGCAGAGACTTTGGCTTGGAACGTCAGGGATGGCAAGCTGACCGTGTCGATTCCCCCGAGCGAGCAACCGCAGCGTTTTGCCGTTTGGTGCAGCGAGCTATTGTCTGAGGAACCAGAAAATTTGGAGGTTGATTTGGATCTGCTTGGAAAGCTGCGAATTCAGCCTGAGCGTTGGGAGCAAGTGCTCGAGACACGAGCGATCGAGACCTTTGCCAAGGGAGCGTTTGCTGTCGACACGATTGTTTCTCCGGAATCCAATCCATGGTTTGCGCAGATGCGGTTGACGGGTTTGGATTTCTTCTCCGATGGCTCGATGGCTGTGTCGACTTGGGATGGGGATGTTTGGCATGTGCGAGAAACGCTCGACTCGAAGGGTTGGACATGGAAGCGGATGGTTACAGGTTTGTACCAACCGTTGGGAGTCAAAGTGGTTGAAGATCAGGTGTATTTGACTTGTCGCGACCAGCTTGCTGCGTTGCATGATTTCAATGCGGACGACCACATCGACTACATCGAGTGCTTCAACAACGACCATCAGGTCACGGAGCATTTCCATGAATTCGCGATGGGATTGCAGATGGATCCGGAGGGGAATTTTTATTACGCCAAGTCTGGGCGGCATGCGCTCAAGGCCGTGGTGCCACAGCATGGCACGTTGCTCAGGGTCTCTCCCGACGGTTCCAAGACCGACATTTTGGCGACGGGTTTCCGAGCGGCCAATGGGGTTTGTTTGAATCCTGACGGGTCCTTCATCGTCACCGACCAAGAAGGGTTTTGGAATCCCAAGAATCGGATCAACTGGGTTACGGTCCAAGAGGGTGCAGCGCCAAAATTTTATGGCAATATGTTTGGGTACCATGACGTGACCGATACGTCCGATGAGGCGATGGAGTCGCCGTTGTGTTGGATCACCAATGCTTTCGATCGATCGCCGGCGGAGTTGCTTTGGGTCGAGAGTCCGACATGGGGTGAGTTGCAAGGGAGTTTGCTGAATCTCTCGTATGGTTATGGCAAGGTGTATTTGGTGTTGCATGAACAGGTGCAAGGAGAATCGCCAGGGGAGCGTCAAGGAGGGATGATCGAGTTGCCCATCCCGGCCTTTGCCACAGGGGTCATGCGAGGGCGATACTCGCCCGGGGATCACCATTTGTACTTGTGTGGTATGTTTTCGTGGGCTGGCAATGCGACGGCCCCGGGAGGGCTGTATCGAATCCGCAAGCTTTCCCAGGACAGCTATTTGCCTTTGCAAATGCGGGCTCTTGAAGGCCGTATCGAATTGGATTTCGCCAGCCCTATCGATCCGAAATCGATCGATCCAGCGAAAGTACGTATGGAGCAGTGGGGGCTCAAACGAAGTGCTCGATACGGCTCGGACCATATCGATCCGCACACGATCGATGTCCAGAGGGTGAGTCTATCCGAGGATGGCAAGACCGTGCGAATCGAGAGTCTAGGGCTGAAACCCAGTTGGGGGATGGAGATCCAGTACACGTTCCGCAGTACCGATGGTCAGTTGGTCCAAGGAACGATCCACAATACGATCCACCATTTGGGTGTGCAGGCAGCCGTTCAGGAGTAAGCCAAGATCGATTCGGTGTGCGACGTTTGGGGGAGATATTCAAACCGGATTTGGATCCGAGATGGGACTCTACACTGCGAGCATTTCAGGTCGTTGCTGTTTTGGTTGGGTCGGGTAAGCCATTGAAGTCCGAGAGTTCACGTCGCAGGATGCTCAGCGTGGTTTGCAGAAGGGTTACCGCTAGGGGTCCGATGAGGATTCCGATTGGACCGAGGGCTTGAAGCCCCCCCAGAACACTCAGGAGTGCCAGGAGGGGATGGAGTTGGCTCTGGCCGTGGAGGATGAGCATTTTGATCAGGTTGTCGATCGTTCCTACGATCAGCAAGGCGTAGACTGCGAGAATGATTGCGTTGGGCATTTTGTCTTGGTAGAGGGCCATGTAGGTGGCTACCGGTACCCAGACAATAGCCGTACCGACAAACGGGATCAGAGCGCAGACGATCGTCAGAGCCGTGAGCAAAAACACCGAAGGGGCACCGAGGAAATAGTAAGCGATGCCGGCCGTTAGTCCTTGGGCGACGGCTGAAAGGACCGTCGCAAGGACGATGGCTCGCGATGTGCGATCGAATTCCGCTAGGAGTTCCTCTTCGTAGCGATTGTCCAGGGGGCTCAGGTCCATGAGGGTACGGACCATCGAGGGCCCATCGCACAGAAAGAAGTAGAGCGATACGAGTAGGATCGTAAGCCCGACGAGGAGTTTGATCACGAATGCGACCGAGCCGCCTCCGAAGCTGATCAGATGGGGTTGAAGGTAAGCCAGCAGGTTATCGAGGTTTTGTCGGACTTGTTCAGGCGACGGATTGGCAACTTCCTTGAGGATTCCCACGAAGCGTCCTCCGGATAGTTCCTCTCGGGATGCTTGCCAAGAGGAATCGATACTCCAGACGGATTCTTGGAGGCTCGTAAGATTCCCGATGTCCGAGGGGGCAAGAGCCTTTAGTGAATGGTTCAGTTTTGCAGAGGCGATCGAGGCCTCAAGGGTCTGATCGATCAGAAAGGCTCGGTTCCGTGACAATGGATCGATCCAGCTAGGATCCAGGCCGTCGATGGCCATGATTTGCGATTTGATCGTACCGGCTTGTTCCCTAAGTTCAACGAGACGATTTTCCAGGTCCTCGGGAGCAGGATTCGAATCGAGAAAGTCCGGGAGTGTCGCAGTCAGTAGGCGGATTTGCTCGAAGGTAGATTGCAGGTAGGCTTCGATTTTCTGTCGGACCTGGACCTCGAGTGGAGCGTTGCCGTTATTCTTGTTGCCATTATTCTTGTTGGCTTTATTGACCGAGTTGAGTTTCGAGACGTTGACGGCTTTGTCTTTGGAGTGTTCGAGAATCGCGTCTGGGATTTCCTTCAGTCGGCTTCGGACGTCGGCGATATCACCGGCCATGCGGCCTTGGGGGTCGGTGACTTCGGCGTAGCTGGTCGATTCGGCGACGACCTTTTTGATTTCGGCGAGCTTTGCATCGATCGAACGGAATTGAACAGCGGCGGGAGATTCCAGATTGATGAATTTGTTGGATCGCAGTCGGCTCAATCCGAGCCGCACGTTCGATTCGTTGAACTCCCCGAGGAGTTTGAATCCTTGGACACCAGCGAGTCCTACGATAAGACCGGCTGGCAGCAGGACGCTACCGACGATCAGGAGGGTCGTGAGCGAAGCGGCCAGATGAGTGCGTCCTTTGGTTTTCTTGAGCACCCATCGATGCAGCGGTTGAAAAACGACGACCAGTACCACGGCGATGAAGACGGGTACAAAGAACCCGATCATCACTTTGTAGAACAGGATCCCGATCAAGGTCAGGATCGCTAGGAGAACAGCAAAAGAGATGTAGCGAGCCATGGAGAGCGAATCTAAGATAATGTTTCCGTTACGGGGCTTTACCGTTTCAAGTCTAACACAGGCCGGGCTATTTTGCATCAACCTATAGAGCCAAAGGTACCGGGGGCAAAAGTTCCCGGGGCACAGGTACCGGTGCTTGTCGATAGGGTTCGCTCAAGGCGTGTTTGGGCATCTTTGGCTCTACGATTGGTTATTTTAACGCTCGCTTTATTTTTCTTTGGCTTAGCGATCCGTCGGGCGGGTTTGGAGTTGTCCAAGAGCGAAGTTCCGCTCGATTGGAAATCGGTCCGTTGGAGCTATTGGGTATTGAGCGTTGTTTTTGGGGCCCTGGCGCTGATACCTCCGTGCCTTGCATGGCAATCGATCCTCAGGGACTTTGGCCAGAGCGTGCACTGGGCGAACTCTATGTATGCTTATTTCCTGGGGCATTTTGGCAAGTATGTTCCTGGCAAGGCGATGGCGGTAATCCTCAGGGTAGGGGAGCTTCATCGCCACGGTGTGATGGTACGACCTGCGATTGTCAGTGTCTTCATCGAGACGCTCACGTGTATCGCTACAGGTGCAATCCTCGGGGCGGTGCTCATTCAGTCGATGGCAGTCCCGCGATGGATGCAGCTTTCGGCTCTGGCCGGGATCCCCATGGCGTTCCTGGTGCTCTGGCCGCGTCCGTTTCGCTGGATCGTCGGTCGGATCGCAAGGAGTCGGATTGGAAGCATGAGCGCATCGGTGGTCCAAGCGATCGATGGTCCGTTGATGGGTCGCACGGTTGCCTGGAGCCTGCTTGGCTGGCTCTTTCAGGGAACATCGCTTTGGTTCGTGCTTCAATCGCTTGGGGGATTGCACGCTGAGTCCGTGATAGGGCTCACGGTCTGGCACAGTTGGCTCGTATGCATTGCGAGCATGAGTCTCGGGGCGCTTGCTGGCTTTTTGTCGATGTTGCCCGGAGGTGCCTTGGCCAGGGAGTTGGCTTCGATTTGGATTCTTTTGTCGATCGTGCCCGAGCCCATCGCATTGATAGCGACCGTCGTGGTACGAATTACCTCGATCATCGCGGAGGTATCGATGATCGCCCTGAGCAAGTGGATCCAGTATCGGCACGGAGTCTGGAAATCCGCCTAGATGGCCTTTGGACCTCGAACAGCTTGAGAGTAGATCGCCACGATGCTTCCGACGGCGAGCAAGGACCACGGAAACCAGTCCTTGGGTTGGAAGATTTTTCCTTGAGGCACCATCGGCTGGGAGTTCATCCAGGTATTTTGCTGGGGGGCGAACTTCGCATCTTCGAAGATACCTGGTGCGAACATCGCACTTTCGATCATCAAGCATTCCAGGCCGACGATGATCATCACGAGCCCGACGGCGCAGAAGAAGGCACGGTACAAGCTAGCCGGTCGGAGGAACATGTTCACGTCGGGCACCTTCGGTTAAAAAAGTTGGGATGCGATCTTTCTTGGTAATTCTTCACAGGTTTCATCGGCCCGGCTGGGGCCTGGAATTAGGCATCCGGCGGAGGATTTCTCTGGAAAAAACTGGGGAAGTCCCTCGGAACCAAAAAATCGTCACGACGGTTCCAAGCCATTCAACTGGCACTCTTGAGGGCACGGTTTGAAATCCGCTGTGGCTTCGGTTACCTTTTAGATTCAGTCGGTAGGTCGGACTCCTGTCCGCCAAGCCTTTTACCACCTCTCTTTTTGTTTTCTGCAGAGTAGCCATGAGCCATAAAAATCGTCGCCGCTTCCTCCAATCCACAACGGCCGTCACGGCTGGATATTGGGTAGCTGGAGGAATTGCCCCTAAGGAAAGTCGTTCCGCAATCGAAGAGATTCGCTTCGCATGCATCGGAGTCGGGGGCAAGGGCTCCAGCGATTCGAAGGATGCTGCCAACAACGGAAAGATCGTCGCGATCTGCGATGTCGACGACAACACCCTCAACGGTCGAAAGAAGGACGAAGACTTTGAAGATGCACAGACCTTCAATGACTTCCGCAAGATGTTTGATAAGGTCGGCAAGGACATCGACGCGGTGACCGTCAGCACACCGGACCATACCCACGCAGTAGCCACAGGAATGGCGTTGAAGATGGGTAAGGCTTGTTACACCCAAAAGCCATTGACCAGGACGATTTGGGAAGCTCGCAAAATCGCCGAACTCGCAGCCAGCTCCAAGGCAGCTACGCAGATGGGGAACCAAGGCTCCGAGAGCCCAGGGCTCCGAAGCGCTGCGGCCAAACTCAAGGCAGGGATTCTAGGCAATGTCAAAGAAATCCACATTTGGACCAACCGTCCCGTGTGGCCCCAAGGCATCCCACGTCCCGAAGAGCAACCGGTACCCAAGGAAATCCATTGGGACGAATTCATCGGACCCGTCGAGATGCGTCCTTACAACGCCGCATACCACCCATTCAAGTGGCGTGGATTCTGGGCCTTCGGAACCGGTGCACTGGGCGATATGGCTTGCCATACCCTCAACGTCGCCTTCGCAGGCTGCGACTTGGTCAATCCCGTCAGCGTTCAAGCGACCACGACGGGCCACAACGGGGAGACGTTCCCAGGATCTTCGAAAATCAATTTCGAATTTGCTCCTACCAAGAACCGACCTGCCATCAACATGATTTGGTACGACGGTGGAAACAAGGTCGATCCAGAGATGCTCGAGGGCCGCAAGCGAAGCGATAGTGGTTTGCTGATCATCGGTGACAAGGGCAAGATGTACTCGCCGAACGACTACGGCGCCGAGTGCCTCTTTACCGGTGTTGAAGACAAAGAAGTCGACTTCGAACGCAGCCCTGGACACTTCAAGGAATTTGCGATCGCCATCAAGACCGGCAAACCGACTTGGTCGAACTTCGCCAACTACGCCGGCAAGATGACCGAAGTCATCCTCCTTGGCAACCTTGCCGTTTGGGCCGCAGGCCGAGCCAAGCAAGAGGGGCAGCAGGTCACCAGCGCCAAGCTTGAGTGGGACGCTGAGAACCTCAAGGTCAAGGGGACCAGCGAGTTCGACTCCATGATCAAGCCCCCGTACCGAGCAGGTTACGAACTGTAAATCTTTGGTTCTTAACCGATCTAAACCTAGCGATCGTAACGATTTTGACGGTTCGACGCTACGATGTGACATCAAAAACTCAAGACGCACGGGGCTCTGCTTCGTGCGTCTTGGCATTATTTCACTGAGAAAATTAAGACCTGTAAAAAACGTAGCTTCTTACTACTATGGTGAGTCTATCGATGGACGACTCACCTAGACGCACTTCTCCATGACCGAATCAAAAACCGTCTCGAAAAAAAACACCTTCTCCAAACTGTTTCTGGGCTGGTTAATCCCGATCGCGATCGCATCGGCGGGAGTTGCGGTCTACCTCGGGTTAGGCCAGCAGGCACCCAAGCAGGTTGCAAACGACCTTTCGGATCCCCGAGTTGTTTTGACCCGAATGCCGATGGTCAACGTCGATAAGTTAGAGCGATTCGAGGGAATTGAAACCCTCGATGTCGAGCTTTCTGGAACGGTAGTACCATTCCGACAGGTCACCATCGGAGCCGAAGTTCCAGGACGGGTGGTTTTCAAAAGCGACAAGTGCCGAATCGGCCGCTACGTCAACCGAGGTGAGCCTCTGCTTAAGCTCAATCCCAAGGATTACGAGCTTGAGATCGAACGCATCACGGCTTTGAAGGAAACCGAGTACGCTCAGCAGCGAGAACTCGATCAGGAGATCGCCAATATCAAGCGTTCTTTGGTATTGGCCGAGGAGGAACTTGCTCTACAGGAAAAGGAGCTCTCAAGGCTGGCGTCTTTACCTGAAGGCTTCGCTAGCGAAACCGAGCGAGACCAAGCTAGAAGGCAGAGAATTCTCAGCGCCAACCAAGTCGTCACGTTTCAGAATCAGTGGCAGTTGCTTCAGACCCGAAGAGCCCGAATCGAACTTGCCGAACGATTGGCCGATACCCAATTGGCCCAAGCCAATGTCAATTTCGAACGCTCCGAGATCAAATCGCCGATCTCGGGTGTGATTGTCAGCGAATCTGTCCAAGAAGATTCGTATGTGCAGCGGGGGGACAAGCTTTGCGTCATCGAAGACACCGAGCAGGTCGAAGTCAGTTGCAACCTCCGCACCGATCAACTTCTCTTGATCCTAGATCAACTCTCCGAGGGAGGCCTCAAGGATCCGTCGTCTAAGGTACTTCGATCCTCAAGTTATGAATTGCCTCCGACCCCTGTGCAGATCTCTTATCAGGTCGCTGGACGAAGCGATGTGGTTTATCAATGGAACGGGAAACTCAGTCGCTACGAGGGGATTGGGCTCGATACGCAGAGCCGCACTGTTCCGGTTCGCATAACCGTCGACAACCCACGAGACGTTCGGCGCAACGGAGTCCCGATCACCGAGGAAGGCAACGGAGGTTTGCCCGCGTTGGTCCGGGGCATGTTCGTCGATGTGAAGATCCAGACCAAGCCCAAGCAATCGTTGATTCTGATTCCCAAACTTGGGCTCAAACCCGGTGGACAACTCTGGGCCTTTGAGCCACAGGCGCAAAGCGATGCCCAATCCCAGGGTGCCGAGAAAACGGTCCTTCCTGACTTAAACCTCTCGAACCCCGACGACTGGGTAATAGGGAAAGTCAAAGTCCTCCAAGGGATCAAAACGATTCGGATTTTGAGGGTACCCCATTTGGCAGATGGAGAGTATTGGATTGCCGAAGCCGGAGAGGGGCTTCAACCCGGAACGATGATTGTGACCTCTCCGCTTGCCAATCTCATCGGCGATGGATCGGACAAAGTGCGGACCGCCAAGCAGACGATTACCCAAGAGTAAAAAAGGAGTTCTTTTATGAACGGAATTGTTCGCTGGGCTGTAAAGCATATGGCCGGGATCAACTTCTTGATCGTCGCGATCATGATCGGCGGATTGGCGAGTTTCTTTGGGATGCGTCGTGAGACGTTTCCCGAGTTCCAGCTCGAGGTCGTCCTGGTCACTGTCCCTTATCCGGGCGCCACTCCCGACGAAGTCGAAAGTGGAATCTGCCAAAAAATCGAGGAGTCGGTACAGTCCCTCGCAGGGATCAAGAAACTCACGAGTATTTGTCGCGAGGGGAGCGGCTTTACCCTGATCCAACTCGAGCCAAGTGTCAAAGATGTGCAGCGAGTGCTCTCGGAGGTCCGTTCAGCGGTCGATCGGATTTCGGTGTTCTTTCCTGAACGCAGCGAGAAAGCCACGGTCGAGCAGATCACGTTTCGAACCCCTGCGATTCGCGTTGCAGTGCTCGGTCCGAATCATCGCGACGAGCAAAGTGAGCTGAAGCTTCGGAACTTTGCCGAGGACGTCCGCGATCGATTGATCGAATTGCCGAACGTTTCCCAAGCCCAGGTCGTCAACGTTAAGCCTTATCAGATCGATGTGGAGATCAGCGAGGATAACCTCAGGAAATACGGACTGACCTTAGGTCAAGTCGCCAGCATCATCCGCAAAGAGAACATGGAGTTGCCCAGCGGTCAGATCCGCAGCGAAGGCCAAGAGATCCTTTTGCGAGGCAAGAACAAGCGCGATCTGGGCGAGGACATCGCCAAGTTGCCTTTGGTCACCCAACCCAACGGGGTGATCCTGACGGTCGGCGATATTTCCAAGGTCCGCGACGAATTCGACGATGTCGCTGCGCTCAATGAGATCAATGGACGGCCTGCTCTGACGATCAGCATCGAGCGTACCAGCACCGAGGATTTGCTCAGCATTTCCGATGAGGTCCAAGAGGCCGTCGCAAAGATACCTGTGCCTGAGGGGTATTCCTTGATTGCCTGGGGGGACGAGAGCATCGATGTGCGAGACCGCATCCGAATGCTGCGAGAGAACGGAATCCAGGGTGGCGTTGTCGTCTTTTTATTGCTGGCGATGTTTCTGAATCTGAGGTTGGCGTTTTGGGTGGCCATGGGGATCCCCATCAGCGTGCTCGGTGCTGCGATCGGACTGTATGCATTTGGCGAAACGCTCAACATGCTGACCATGTTCGCCTTTCTGATGGCTGTCGGAATTGTGGTCGACGACGGGATTGTTATCGGCGAGAACATCTATGCACACCGTGGGATGGGCAAATCGAATATTCAGGCTGCCATCGACGGAGCTTCCGAGGTTTTACCGAGCGTCTTTTCGAGCATCGCGACGACGATCATCGCATTTGTTCCATTGTTTTATGTCTCGGGGGTGATGGGCAAGTTCATCGCGGTCATGCCCGTAGCGATCGTATTGATGCTGCTGATCTCGCTTGTGGAGGCCTCGGTCGCCCTGCCAGGACACCTGTCTCACGAATCGCATGCCCCCAAGAGCATGCTCGAGAAGCTGCAATACTATCTGATGCTTCCGATCCTGCCCATCGAGCGATTCTTCGATCGAATCTCGAAATTCAACAATTCGATCCTCGATTGGTTTGGCGAACAATTCTACGGGCGGGTACTGAGGACTTTTTTACAAAATCCGCTTCTGCCGTTGGCTTTAGGATTTTCCCTCGTTGCCCTTGCCGTCGGCATGGTCCGGTCGGGCAAAGTTCCCTTCGAGTTCTTCCCGGATCTCGACGGCAAGACGATCATCGGCCAGGTCATCTATCCGGATGGAACGCCGGCGAACATCACCATGGCTGCTGCAAAGCGGATGGAACTGGCACTTCGTGAAATGAGTCAAGAGATCGACGACCAAGAGCGTAAGGATGGGACGACCAAGACCCCTCCTCCGAGCGATCCGTCCTCTCCACGCGGTCCGGTGAAGCTGACGTTTTTGCGAGTCGGCTCGGCCGAGCAAGGGAATCAGGGGGCAGGTGACCGAAAGTCTGGTTCGCACGTCGCACAAGTCACTGCAGAGATCCACGATGCGACCGTGCGCAACGTCACGAGTGAGCAAATCATACGATGGTGGAGAGAGAAGGCGGGGCAATTTCCAGGAGCCGAACGTGTGACGTTCCAGGCCGCCAACATTGGGCCAGGAGGAAAGCCTTTGGAATTTAAAATATTAGCTCCTCGCGACGGAGTTGCTCAACTCGAGGCGGCTGTCGAGGAGGCCAAGGCCAAGCTAGCGACCTACGATGGTGTTTACGACATTCGTGACGATTCGAATCCGGGAAAGACCGAGTTTCAATTCACGATCAAGGATCGGGCCAAGGCGATCGGTATACGCCAAGACGATTTGAGTGAATCGATCCGAAGCGCCTACTACGGCGCGGAGGTGATGAGGCTCCAACGCGACCGGCACGAGGTGAAGTTGATGGTTCGCCACCCTAGTGAGGAGCGCCGTTCTCTGGCGGACTTCCAAGATTTACGAGTGCGGGGACCAGATGGGATCGAAAGGCCCATTTCCGAACTTGCTGAGATCAAGGTCACGCAGGGCTACTCCGAGATCAATCGTCTGGACCAAATGCGATCGATCACCATCTCCTCGGAGCTCGATACGACCAAGGCCAATGCGACGACGATTGCAGGGGACCTGAGGAAGACGCTTGAGCAAGAATTCAAAACGAAGTACCCAGATTTACGGTTCCGATGGGAAGGCCAGCAGGAAGAGACACGCGAATCCTTCAATTCATTGGCGATTGGTTTCACCGTAGCGATGGCGGCGATGTACCTGCTTTTGGTCTTTGAGTTTCGATCCTACCTGCAGCCTTGGATCGTTCTATCGATCGTCCCATTTGGAATGGTAGGAGCGATCTTTGGGCATGCTTTGATGGGCTTGCCATTGACCCTGTTTAGCATGTTCGGGATGGTGACACTCGCTGGGGTGGTCGTCAACGATTCGATCGTCTTGGTCGACTTTATCAACCAATGCATCGAGAAAGGGATGAGGCCAGTCGATGCGATCATCAACGCTGGATCGCGTCGCTTGCGGGCTGTGTTTTTGACGAGCGTCACAACGGTCGCAGGACTTCTGCCGATGCTTTTAGAAAAGTCGTTTCAGGCTCAAGCCTTGATTCCGATGGCGACGAGTTTGGCATTCGGACTCATCGGGTCGACATTACTGGTCCTGATCATGGTCCCCCTGTTGTACAGACTCTACGTTGCAGTCAGTTTCACCGATGAGCAGATGCTGGGGTTTGATCCCGAGACTCGTGTTCCGCTACCAAAGCCGAGTGCTTATAGCGAACCTGCACTTGGCCAAGAGCTCGGGCCGGTCGCAAAAGCCTATGGATGAACGAACCAATGGCATTGACCGGTAGCTGCGAGTTACGCCTCCGCCGGGCAAGCCCGACGGTAGGCTTACATAGTTGCCGTCGGGGCCAGGATTTGCAGCCATCGAGCTGACCGGGGCTCGGTAATGCTTAGCGATTTGGAAACTCAGGTAGTCTTCCCAAGGGAGCTCCGATGTCAAATCCCAGGGTGCCTAGGGGGATAGCGATCGGAGTCGATTGATGCATGTTCAATGGGTCCCAAGCCGGCTTCTGTTGCCAGACTCCCAAGACCTCCATCCCCAGTTCGTTTCGAAGAAGGTTTGAGTCGGTATCGATCTGCAATTCTTCGCTGGACATCGACATCTGAACGCGGATCAATTCCTCGATTGAGCCGCCGTCGTAGGCATTGTCGAGCCCGCGAAAGTCGACCCAGCGGCCTAAATCATCTAACTTCTTGACTTGGCTGGCAAACACCCAGTCGGTGCAGTCGGTCGCATCCCACTCGACGAGCGATTTGGCACCCGCAAAGATGCATTGGTTGGCAACTCGCACCACGGCTACTGGATAGGGATTGGTGTTGGACATTTGAATCCTCAGCCATGGCTTGAGGCTGATGCAAGTCGAATCGGCGATTTCGACACGGATTCGGGGGGAACGTTGGATGGTCCGAAGAGCTTGGCTCACGACCATCGAGCCGGAGATTGCAAACCATGAATCCCGAATGCGGATTTCCAGGCGATCTGTCGGGTCGGCTTGGACAAGATCGCAGTCGCCTCGCACAGAGCATTGTTCGATGCGCAGGTCGGAGAATCGCGGGGCATTCAGGTTGCTAGCCCCGGCAGGCGCATCGCGGTTCTGAGCATCGATAGCCAAGAGACTCGGCAGATTGCTGGCCGATGGTCCGCTGATGGTAAGGGTTGCGTTTTCCATCGCAAAACGGCTTCCCGGTCGAGCCGCGACGAGGGCTTTAGGGGTAGAGCTTGAAGCGGGAAGATTCCAGAGGATATCGACATCGGAAAAACTCAATTGACCACCGTCGAGTTCAAAGCAACAGGAGTATTCTCCGGTTCGTCCCGATACTGCCGAATCATCGATTCGAATCGAATAGCGTTTGTCTCGAATGGATCTAATGGCGATCGATCTTGTCGGTTCTACCCCTGGGCGTTCGACCCCTGTGGGGCGCCAGCGTTTCTGCAGGTTGCAATCCTGGGCGATCCAGATTCTACAATCCGTCGAGAGATTTGCGGCCTGTGCCAACGCATCATCGAGGGACTTGAAGATCCTGGGCTTTTCGTCTGTCAACAGGCTCTGAGGAATCTCTAAATCATCGAGGTTGTCCCCTACGAGAAGCTCGGTGAAATTCGCATTGGCTTGAAGAGATGGAACGGCTTGGGGCTGCTTTTCAGGGGGCGATTCGGGCTGTGGTTTTTGTGGCGCGATAGGAGGATCGATTTTTGGATTGTTGTCCGAGGGCTTTGTCAGAGTGTTTGGATCGCCCGCATCGATCGAAACGCTGGCGATTTCCACTTTTGGGATTGGAAACACTGCGTCGACTTGGTTTGCATTCCAGAGCCAGAGTGTGACGGCGCCGATGAGGGTCAAGCACAGGAGCGATGGCAGGAGGGCTTCGAGCCATGAGCGTCTCGAGGGTCGATGAGCCATTGCGAATTCGGCCAGATCCGAACTCCAGGCTAGGTTATCGAGTTTGGCGAGCATGCGTAGATCACTGGCCAGATCCTCAGGGGATTGATAGCGATCGCGTGGCTTTTTGGCCATCATTTTTTTAAGGATCGCGATGAGCGGATCGCTCAGATCGTCGCGAAACAATCTTGGGTCCTCAGGCATCTTGGTGCCGTGCATGAGGAGTTTCTGCAGCGCGGTGCCATCGGGAAACGGCGGTTGGCCGGTGAGTAAAAAGTAAAGGGTGCAGCCCAGTGAGTAGATATCGCTTCGGACATCGGCCTCCCGTGGATCGTGGGCTTGCTCGGGTGAGATGTAGTCAAAGGTACCGAGGGTGGTACCACTTGCGGTTTGATCCCCTTGGGAACGGTCTAGTGCGGTGGTGCGAGCCAACCCCATATCGACGATTTTGGCTTTGCCATCGGTCGCGAGCAAAATATTCGAGGGCTTGATATCCCGGTGAACGACACCGCGTTCGCTCGCATGCTGCAGCGCTTCGGCGACTTGGCAGGTGAAGTAAGTCGCATCATCGACACTCAAGGGGCCTTGTTCCAAGATGAGTTGTCGTAGGTTGATCCCTTCGATGAACTCGAAGACGATGTAATTCCACAGTTGGGTTTCGCCGACGTTGTAGACTCGGGCGATATTGGGGTGGTCGAGTTTTGCCGCGCTTTGGGCTTCGATGCGAAAGCGACGCATCGCGTCGGCTTTGCGATGAAGAATGGGTACGACTTTGACAGCCACTAGGCGGTCGAGTCGTTGGTCCGTCGCGCGGAATACAGCCCCCATACCTCCTTGGCCTACGAGCGACTCGATTTGGTAATGGTCCAACGACGATCCGACCAACGCTTGGAGGTCGGTTCCTTGTGGGACTTGGGGTACCGTTGGGACTTCGTCTGGCGACTCGGGGTTCATCGCCCCGCGGTCGTTACGAATCTCGGTCTTGTCTGGATCTTCCTCAGGGGAAGCCATGGGTTGGCTCAGTTTCCACCTGAGCCGCCGAAGCCATCATCCAAGGGGTCTTTTCCGGATCCCTCAATTGGAGAATCTGTCTTGGCATTGTCCTCACCGATGATCGCAGCGATGGCTTGCTTGAGGTCAAAAATGGGGCGTCTGGTGCTGGATCGGATCCCATCGATGCTCGTAAGGGTCTCTTTGTTGAGTTCGTCTTGAAGGGCTTCGATGCGTTTGACGACATCGGAGAGCTTTTCTTTGCTGGGTTCGTCGACTAGGGCGATGAGTCCTTTAGGGTCTACTGGCGGGTTACCTGGGGGAGGCTTTCGGCCTGTTCCGGTCAAGCCGTAGTGGGAGCGTTCGAGTCTTTGCTGAAGCAATCTTCGGGCGTTTCGGACTTCTTTGGGTTGATCATCGAAGGGATTCCTGGGTCTGGTAGCTCCTCCGAATCCTGGTCCTCCGGCCGGACCCCCAGCAGGACCGCCTCCGGGTCCGCTCTCCCCTTCGCTTCCAGGTCCACCGAGTCCACCAGCACCGCCGGGTCCACCGGGGCCGCCGAGTCCGCCTGGTCCACCAGGGCCACCGAGTCCGCCTGGTCCCCCCCCGGCCATACCTCCGAATCCTCCAGGCGAGGCTGCTTGGGTCTGATCGCAACGTTTTGACCAAGCCTCGATGCTTGATTTGACGAATTCCAGGGACCCTTTTTGGAGAGCTTGGACATCCTCTGGCTTGAGATCTGCGAATTTGACTTGGCCGAAACTCCACATCGCCTTCTCGACGAGCCACTCGGAGTATTTCTTTGGCTCTCTGAGAATGGGCAAGATGATCCCAGCGAGCATTGAATTGGCTTGCTTGGCCGCTTCTGCTTTTCCGCCCGCGATGAGCGTAAGGTTTTCGATCATGAGTTCTTTGAGGTACTCGTCTTCTTTTTTGCCTCTTGCACCTGGTTTTTGGCTCGTTAGAAAGGCTTGCAGGTTGGTCAAGAATTGGTTCTGGGCTCGTTCCAAGCCGGTCGCATCGAGGCCTGGGTAGATCCAGTGCCTGGGCAGGTAGGACAGGGATGTGGCGATCATGCCATCATTCTCAGCTTCTTTGGGATCGAGCAGATCGATCATCAGTTTCGTAGCTGTAGGGTCCCCTTGGCCACCAGAGGTGTTGGAGGCCGGTTGTCGGTTGACACGTCCGGCGATGACGGCCGCGACGACGCGGGCAGACGGGTGATAGGATTTGCCTTCGTTGTCCTTTGAAAGGATCTCTTTGATTTGCCGCATGAGCATGCGGTTGTACTCGGCGAGCATCTCAGGAGATTGCTTAGCTCGGCGTTCGATCAAGTCGATGTCAGCGAGTATATCAATTCGGGCTCGGTTCATCGACTCGGCACTGGGCTGTGCAAGACGCGCGAAAAGGCAGTTTTGGTAGTAGGCTTCGATCCCGGCGATGTCGAACGACTCTGGCTTGAGTTTCTCGTTCTTCTCTTTGAGCTTCGCGTCGTTGCAAAGTGCCGCATCGAGAGTCTTCGTACGGTAGGTCGCTGCTGGGGCTTCTTGGCAATAGGCTCTCTGGCCGACCCAAGGGGTGATCAAGGCTGGGGTAGCTAGGCAGGTCCAAGCTAGTGTATGGGTCACTAACCAACCAGATCGCGCGTTTTTTGGACGGAGTATTCGCATGACGAGGGTGCCTTCTGGATTGTCGAAGAGTGCCGCTGGGTTCGAACAACGGGAGAATGAAATCAGTCCCGTCGGATCCGCGTTTCTATTGTATCCAAAATAGCACCGATAAAAGCAGAACTCGGAACTTTCTGGGCTCAAAACGGAACTCCGAGGTCAAGCCTGACGGCATTTTCCGCCGAAACGGCCCTAGGGGACTCGCCGACCTGGCCGATAGCCTACACCGGGTGCTTTTCCCTTGCCGGTCTCAGAACGCGGGCCCGGCCCGGGTCGCTGCTGTTTTTTGGATCCTTTTCGTTGCGGATTGGCTGCTCGTTGGGCCTCGGGGGTCGCACCCTGCTGCGGCCGTTGTTGGGTCGGATCGGGAGACTTGGAGTTCGAGGGATTGGGGATCGTATGGACGTACTCGCCTCGGAATCGAGCGTTGGCGTCTGAGCGTCTTTTTTCGATCGCTTCCTTGGGAGCTTTCGATGGGATCAGGCAATCGCAACCATCACCGATCAGGTCGCTGCGTCCGACTTCGCGGAGAGCATCCCGGACCTCGAAGTAGTTTTCGGGTTTGAAGAATTGCATCAAGGCCCGTTGGGATTTGCGGTCCTTCAAGGCCCTGGCGATGTAGACCTCTTTGAGGCTGAACGGATCCAATCCGGTGTAGTACATGCTCGTTGCGACATCCAACGGGGCTGGGATGAAGTCCTGTACTTGATCGGGCTTGTATCCGTTGCGTTTGAGGAACAAGGCCAATTCGATCATCGATTCGATGGAGCTGCCTGGGTGCGAGGCGATGAAATAAGGGATCAGGAATTGCTTTTTGCCGGCTTGTGCCGATGCCTCTTTGAACCGCTCGGTGAAGAATTCAAAGTCATCGTTGGAGGGTTTGCGCATCTTGTAAAGAACGTCGGGATCGACATGCTCTGGGGCTACCTTGAGATGCCCACCGACGTGATGTTCGGTCAATTCGCGGATGTACTCAGGGGAACTTCGTGCCAAATCCATTCGGATCCCGCTGGCGACGAGTACCTTCTTGATACCGGGCAATTCACGAGCCTCCCGCATCAGCTCGATGACCGGTTGATGATCGACCCCGAGGAGCTTACAGATTTTGGGATGGACGCAGGACTGTCGTCGGCAGACCGATTCGACCTCCGGTCGGGTGCAGCGCATGTGGTACATGTTGGCCGTGGGGCCTCCGATGTCGCTGACGATACCTTTGAAATCCTTGTCTTGGGACATTTGGCGGATTTCGTTGAGCACCGATTCTTTAGAGCGCGACTGGATGATCCGACCTTGGTGGGCGGTGATCGAGCAAAAAGTGCAGCCACCAAAGCACCCTCGCATGATCGTCACCGAATTCTTGATCATGTTGAATGCAGGAATCGGCTCGGTGTAGCTCGGGTGGGCCCGTCGTGTGTAGGGCAATCCGAAGATTCGATCCATCGCTTCTTGGCTGATGGGCAATCCAGGAATGTTGCAGACGATCGCTTGGGTTCCATGGCGCTGGACCAAGCGTTTTGCGTTGAGCGGGTTGGTCTCGTTGTGGATCATCCTTGTGGCGATCGAAAAAGCGACTTTGTCGCTCGAGACGGCTTCGTAGGATGGCAGTTCCAGAGCATCCTGGGGGATCGTCTCGGAGGCGCCTAGGGCATAGGCGACGCCTCGCATGTCCCGCAGATCCTTGACACTTTGGCCTTCTTCGAGTCTTCGAGCCATCTCGACGATGGAATTTTCCCCCATCCCGAATGCGACCAAGTCGGCTTTGGCATCTAACAAGATGCTGCGCCGAACCTTATCGCTCCAATAGTCGTAGTGTGCAAGTCGTCGCAGGGAGGCTTCGACCCCCCCGGCGATGATCGGCACGCCTTTGTAGGCTTGCCTAGCCCGCTGGCAGTAGGCCAACGTTGCGCGGTCGGGCCGAAGCCCGATTCGACCGCCCGGGGAGTAAGCGTCGTCGTTGCGAACTTTGCGATTGGCCGTGTAATGGTTGATCATGCTGTCCATGTTCCCGGCGCTGATCGCAAAGAACAGGCGGGGCCTTCCAAACCGTTGCCAATCGTTGCACGATTGCCAATCGGGTTGGCTGACGATCCCGACGCGATATCCGGCGGCCTCGAGGACCCGGCCGAGGATCGACATCGCAAAGCTAGGGTGGTCGATGTAAGCATCGCCGGTGATAAAGACCACATCGAGTTGGTCCCAACCTCGGTCTCGGGCCTCTTGCATCGACATCGGCAGTGGGAGTTTGGCAAGCGGACCGTGGGGTTGTCGCTGGCCAAGATCATCCAAGTATCGCGATACGGTGTTTCCGTTGGCGTTTTGCCCTACGGTTGCGGGACTCGAGGCCGATGCACTCGATGCGGAACAACTCGATGCGGCGACTTCTGGTTCAACGATCGGCAATGGATTATTCATAAATTCCTAAAACGACTCTGCGGGGCCAGGAAACGAACCGGCTTGGACCTCGTTGCAGTATTCTCTGACTGCGTCGAGTGCCTGGGTCCGAAGATCCCGAAAAGGCCGAACAAATTTGGGGACATGCCCAGTATTCCATCCGAGCATGTCGTGGGTCACTAGAACCTGCCCATCGCAATGGGGGCCGGCTCCGATCCCGATGGTCGGAACGAGCAGTTTCGAGGTGACTTCTTTTGCCAGTTCGGCCGGAACGCATTCCATCAAAACGCAAAAAGCGCCGGCTTGTTCGGCTGCCGTGGCGTCCTTCATCAGTCGTTCGGAGTCCTTTTGGACTCGGTATCCGCCCAAAGCATGGACACTCTGTGGTCGCAGGCCAATGTGCGCGATGGTTGGAATCCCGGCGTCGACCAATGCAGCGATCGAGTCGGCTTGCTGATGTCCACCCTCCATCTTGACCGCTTGGCATTGGGTTTCTTTCATGATCCTCGCTGCCGATTCGACCGTATGGGTGACGCTGATTTGACCTACGGGGAATGGTAGGTCGACGACCACCATGGCGTGACGTGCACCGCGTACGACCATCGATCCGTGGTAGATCATCTGCTCGAGCGTCACCGGGATCGTCGTCGCATGGCCTTGGACGACCATTCCAAGGGAATCTCCGACGAGCAAACAATGCACTCCAGCTTGGTCGAGCATCATCGCCGTGGGATGGTCATACGCCGTGAGCATGGTGATCTTCTCACCACGTTTTTTCATCCCTTGAAGGGTTCGAACGTTGATAGGTGTCGGTGAATTCATCGTGCGGTTGCAGAGTTCTTGCTGGACGCTCGCCCGCTGGGAGCTTGATCTTTATACAGAACCCTCTCCTTGGACGCTTCAGCCCTGGATTTTTCGAGGGCCCGCAGCGCGCTGTCTCGCCGCGACTGAGGAAGGCTCTTCCAAGCCAGAAGGTAGTAGGTCTCGACCGAAGCCCAGTGTCCTCGTTGCCGAGCCAAATTCGCAAGATTCAGATAGTAACTCGTCGCCTCGTTGCCCGTTTCGTGGAGGGTGCTACCATGGCCACTGACGTGGGGTTGGTCGGGCGAGTCGCCGCTGAGGGCCGCGAGGTAATCGTACTCGGCAGGAGCAGGGCGACCGCGACCCTTGGCCGGAAGCCTTGAATACCCCTTCGGATCGAATTGCTTGAGGTTGGGCTCTGCAGAAACCTTGGAAGTCTGAGAGCGGATCATCCGATCGAGTTCGTCCAAATCGATAACCGTCGTCGAGGCCGATGCCGAGGCGGTACTGCGATCGCGACCGACGGTTCCTCGGGCAGAGTTCCCCGCCGCGGTCCGATTGCCTCCGAGGAACGCAGAGCCTTGGTCCGGAACGGAAGCCGAACTGGAAATGTTGAAGGTTCCCATGCTGGGAATCTGAACGATTTGGGCCTGGGTGCTGGTCCCGAGTGTCCATATCCAGGCGAAAGCACTGGCCAAAACGCCGCGGTAGCACCAGGTGATTCTCGATATTTCAACGCTCATGGCAGTCCGGACCGGAAATGGATTGGGTGATTTCGCTGCAAATTGCAATCTCGAGGACGTCTTGGAGTTCAGCCATCGATCCTGCGGGTCTTTTGATTCTGCCCCCTATTGTAGCGAGACAGGTTTTTTTAACTCCAAAGGATTCTGTGATTTTAAGGTTTTGTGGCTTGGGTACCGATTTTTCCGGCACTGGCATCACGCCTTGCAAACGGATATTCTTAGATCGGTTACCGTAACGCAGATTTTGTTTTCCGACCAATCTAGAGTTCCTCAGTTGATCCTTTCCCCAACGGAGTCTTAGAGACCATGGCGATCGCACACGCAGAAAAGACCATTGCCACCCCCAAAATTCGACACACCGAGTGCTTTATCGACGGCAAATGGCGTCCGAGCGTCTCCGGCAAAACCTTTGCCACACTCAATCCGGCGACCGAAGAGGTGATTTGCCAAGTCGCCGAGGGGGACAAAGAGGACATCGATCTGGCCGTACAAGCTGCCCGCAGGGCTTTCGATCAAGGCCCCTGGTCCCGTATGGACGCTCGGGACCGAGGGAAGCTGATGTACCGACTGGCCGACCTGATCGAAGAACACATCGACGAATTGGCCGCTTTGGAAAGTCTCGATAATGGCAAGCCGTTCAATGAAGCTCGCTACGGGGACTTGGTCCTGGTCCTCGATTGCCTTCGATACTACGCCGGCTATGCGGACAAAATCCATGGCTCGACGATCCCCATCCGAGGCAACTACCTGACCTACACACGCCGAGAAGCCGTCGGTGTGGCTGGCCAAATCATCCCTTGGAATTTTCCGATGCTCATGGTGGCCTGGAAGTGGGGCCCTGCCCTCGCAGCAGGCTGCACAATCGTGATGAAACCGGCCGAACAAACACCGCTGTCCTGCTTGCGATTGGCACAACTGGCCAAAGAAGCAGGTATACCCGACGGAGTCATCAATGTCGTTCCCGGATTTGGACCTACTGCGGGTGCCTCTTTGGTCCGTCACCCTGGCGTCGACAAAATCGCCTTCACCGGCGAGCATCGCACCGCACAGATCATCATGCGCGATGCGTCCGAGACCCTCAAACGATTGACATTCGAACTCGGCGGTAAAAGCCCCAATGTGGTCATGGCCGACGCGGACCTGGATCGAGCCGCCCAGGGTGCCTACGTCGGGCTGTTCCTCAATCAGGGCCAATGCTGCTGTGCCGGCAGCCGCGTGTTTGTCGACAAACGCGTCCACGGGGAATTCGTCGCTAAAGTGCAAGCCCTAGCCAAAGCGCGACGGCTTGGAAATCCTCTCGCGACTTCAACCGAACAAGGCCCACAGGTCGACCAAGCCCAATTCGACAAGATCATGAGCTACATCGAAAAGGGAAATGCCGAGGGTGCCAATTGCATCGCCGGTGGATCTCGATTCGGAGACAAAGGCTACTTCGTTCAACCCACGGTCTTCGACGGTGTGACCGACTCGATGTCGATTGCCAAGGAGGAAATCTTTGGACCCGTCATGTCGATCTTGACCTTCGACGATTGGGAGGAGCTGATCCAACGCTCCAACAACACCTTCTACGGACTAGCGGCCGCTATATGGACCAAGAATGTCGGTCGCGCCCACGAATTCGCCAAACGGGTGCGCGCCGGGACCGTCTGGGTCAATTGCTATGATGTCTTCGATGCTGCTGCACCCTTCGGCGGTTTCAAAATGAGTGGTCAAGGTCGCGAATTGGGCGAAGAAGGTCTCAAGGCATACACCGAATCCAAGACGGTAACCGTCAGCCTTGAACCCTAAAACACCCTCTGGCTCCACCCAAGTCGGCTTGTGAACCCATCCATCCAAAAAACCGAAAACCAGACCGCTTCCAAGTCGGCCTGGTTTTCTTTTTGGTCTGCTGCCCTCGGACTAGTCCTAGTTCTGACTGCTCCATCAAATCAAAACCATGCGCAGGATTGGATGGCCTCTTTGGAGCGAACCCACCGTGCTCTGACAGGTCTCGATCTGGAACCAACCCGTGCGCGCGATCTTGCAAATACCCCTAAAGATCTACGAACCGACGTGTTCGATAAGTTCCTAGGAGAGCTTTTGGCTTCCGATGCCTTTGCCCAAGCCCAATCGGATGCTTGGATGCTCGATCACTTCGCCTACGTTTCGGATCGGCTCGATGCGCCCCGATGGGATACACCGGGCTTTCGCCGCTGGCTGGTCGATCGGTACCAAGACAATACCCCCTACGACCGGTTTGTTCAGAGTCAACTCGACGGCACCAACGAGCCGACCTCTGTGCTAGCAACCCATGCGTGGTACCTAGCCGGTCAATGGTCGAACTACAAAATCGCCGAGTCCCCAACACCGATCGAATCGAATTTGGTAAGGCAGTTTCGAACGGCACTCGAGTCGATCGAACGCTCGGAGCAGAAGGACTGGCAGAGGCTCGTCGAACAGACGCAACAGATCCAAAGTCAAAAAGGAGCCAATCCAGTACGAGACTATTGGCAATCCCTTCGCACTTGGCCAGTCGTGGCGGATGAAGATCTCCTATGGATTTGGCCAGATCCGACTGCAGTTGATTTCGGCCCTCATGAATTTCGGGTCGTCTCGAATCCCCCCATGATTCGCTGGTTTCGTCCCTGGACGCTGGCGCTCGTTGCACGTTTCCCAACGGAACTCCTGGCTCAATCCGAATCGGTGTGCATTTTCGAGCAATCGCAAACGGCGGAATCGCAATGGATGGATCCGGCGCGGGCCCAGCGAGTCTTTCGCTTGGAACTTTCTCAAGGTCGACTTGTCGTGAGTCTGATTCACGATACGAGGATATCGTGCCATGTGGTTCAGACCAAAGAGGCTCTACCGGCCGACGCGATCCTTCATTTGGCGATCACCAACGACGGTCTGGGTCGATCCGATTCGATTCGTGTTGTGATCGATGGCCAGTGCATCAGCACCGAGCTTGTCGGTGCATCGTCGAGAAATTTTAAAGAGATCGTTACGAAGGAACCGCATTCTTGGCGAATTGGAACCAGTGGACCTCTCGGATGGAGACTCGAGCAAGCGATGCTCTATCGAGAGTGCTTGAGCTTACCGGAGATCCAAGGGCTTGCAGATGCGCTTTGGATCGACGATTGGAACGAGATGGAACCCAAGGTACAAACCCAGTGGATCGAGCACTACGCCAAGCGATTCGATTCCCAATGGAAATACCAGCGAGAGAGTCGTGACCATTACGCATCGAACATCGCAGCAGTCCTAGAAAGCCAATCGATGCTTCCGGTATTGAACTCTCCCGAGGAGCCAATTTTCTTGGTCCAAAGCGAACGCTTCCCGAACTCTTTGGTTGCGTTGGCTGACCCCAGCAATGCCCCACGCCCTAGCTTGGAGCCGAAAAGTCCTGGTGCTCTAATGACGACCCCGGCGAAACGATGGCGAATCGAATCGGGCGGAAAGCTTGAGCCCGAATCTCTGGCTCGCAGCGAGATCCAGAGGACCTGGAGATCGATGCTGCGGTACGCTGGCAAGTCGCAACGCAATCTCGATGCGAGCAAAGTCTCTGATGCGAGCAAAGTCTCTGATTCAATCGATGCGGATTTAGTCGACACCCTGGCAATCGAATTTACGCAGGACTGGAACCGCAGAGCGATGGTGAGAAAACTCGTCGCAAAGTTGGTTCAAACCGATGCAAACGGTCGGAAGGATCGCTGATCGATTTCTCAGCGGTGTTCCTCGACCTCGGTGTAATACATCGCTCCTGCATTGATGTTGCGTCGTTCAAGCAATTCCAGGTGGTCGCGCACCGACGGGTACTGAGCAATCCGAGGTAGGACCCAGAGCCAAACAAAGCTCAAGACCGCGCATCCTCCTAAGAACTTGAACCACCGCATCGAGTCAGGCTCGCTTTACTTGGCCAAAATCTCTTTGACTCTATCGGCGTACAGCACACCGAACATCCAGTACGCCATCGCCAACGACAGGATCATGCTCCAGGTTTGGCCGATCAGATACAGCAGCAGGGGCTTGCCCTCCTTGAGGTACTTTCCCAGTTCTCTGAAGTTCGTTTCGAGTCCAAATGCGACAAACGCAAGGCAAAAAAGCCAACTGCGAAGCGGTGTGGTGGTGTCTTTGGTGATCGAATCGATCGCGGCCGAAGAAACCCCCAGGGAGGGCAAGAGGAAAGAAAATGCCAACGAGGCGGCCAAGAATCCCAAGACGAACTTCGGGAACCGCTTCCAGATCTCTCCGAGACCGATCTTCTGCTGGTCGTCGTTTTCGCCGTAAGCCATCGTCCAATAGGCTGCCACCGCAAATGCGATGACGCCAATAAGTACATTCTGGATCATCTTGACCGTTGAAGCGATCGTCTCGGCATCCTTCCCCAGAACCGCTCCGGCGGCGGCCACCGCTCCGGTCGAATCGATCGTTCCTCCCATCCAAGCTGCCCCGACGTTTTTGTCCATGCCACTCCATAAGACGAACTGGGGTTGCACGACCATCATCAGCGAAGTGAATAACAGCGAGATGCCTATCGCATAGGAAATCTCCTCGCGTTTGGCTCTGCAGGCGGCCCCTGTTGCGATGGCTGCCGAGACTCCACAGACGGACATGTCGGCTGAAATCACCATGTTCAAACTCGGTGAATCCATTTTCAGGACCCGTTGTCCAAACCAAAAGGTGCTGATGAGCACCACCGGTGTGACAATCCAGGAGGTGAAGATCCCGGGCGGCCCGAGCGCCACGAGCTTGTTGAATAAAACCTCTGCCCCCAGGAGAACCAACCCCAACTTGATGAGCGTATCACCGATGAGCATCGGGCGGATTGCACGAGGAACTCCCACGGTGTTGCTGATCAGCAAACCCAGAAGCAACGCCCATAGTACGTATTCATAGTTGTACTGCTTGATGACCTCCTGACTTGCCATCACAAAAGCCAAAGTCCCGAGGAAAGAGAGCACCAGGAATCCGGTCCAATATTCGAGTGGTCGAATCCCTTTCCAAAGTCCTACCGGGACGAGCAAGGCTCCCAGGACTGCCCAGGTCACGGCGAGCGAAGGGAGGTGCTGGTAAGGCTTTTTTGCTTGATCTTCCGAGACAAAAGCTCGCACCGGATTGCTGGCCCATTTCTCGAGCTTGGCAATCGTTCCTTTGGCATAGTTGACCACCTGGGGCTTTTCGCCGGGTGTCGGACCGGGCTTTGACTCGACCAGTAGGGTACACAAGCCCAGGACCATGGCCCCTAGGAGGATCACCAGCCAGTCCTCGTGGGGAAACATTTTTCTTAGCCACGGTTTTCTTAGACACGGTGCCATCAGATCTTTGACCCTGCTCCCTTGGTAAATGCCATAAAGGCTGATTCCAGGTTGATTTCTTCGGCTGCAAATTTCGTGAACGGGATCCCTTGGGTGGCCAGAAGCATGCTCAGCGAGGAATAGTCTTCGACGCCAGGTTTGAGCGTCACCTTGAGTTTAGCGCCATCGACGGCTACATGGTCGACCATGGGCACCGCCGAGATCGTATCGATGGCCTTGGCCGAATCCTGAGGTTTGACCAAATCGATCAGCAGGGTGGTATTTGGACTGACTCGCTTGATGATCGAGGCTACGTCGTCGCATGCAATCATCTTGCCCGAATCGATAATCCCTACCTTGTTGCACACATCGGCAAGTTCGGGCAAGATGTGGCTCGAGACGATGATCGTCTTGCCCATCGCACCGAGCCTGCGCATCAAGGCCCTCATCTCGATACGGGCTCGAGGATCCAAGCCGCTCAAGGGCTCATCCAAAAGCAAAACCGCCGGATCGTGTAGAAGCGTTCGCGCCAGTCCGAGCCGTTGGGTTTGGCCTCGCGAGAGGGTGTTGGCATAGGCATCGCGTTTGAAATCCAAGTCGACGATATCGAGCATTTCGTTGCAGCGTTTGCGTCTTGCCTGAGGACCGATACGATAAGCAGCAGCGAAAAACTCCAAGTACTCGATGACCGTCATGTCGTCGTAGACGCCGAAAAAGTCGGGCATGAATCCGACCAATCGTCGAATCTCTTTAGGATGCGTGTAAATCGAATAGTCGCATACATACGCTTCACCTTCGGTCGGCTCGAGCAATGTTGCGACAATTCGCATCGTCGTAGTTTTTCCAGCGCCGTTGGGACCTATAAATCCAAACAGATCCCCTTGGCCTAAATCCAAGTCGATATCTCGGATTGCGTACATGTCGTCGTACTTTTTGGTCAATTTAATCGTCTTGATCACAAACTTGCTCCGGGGCGAGTCGCTCTATGGCTGAGGCTCATTGGATGAGGGGTCTTTGAGTAGTGCAAAGGATCGATTGGAGTTTTGGACTGTTAAGACCAATCGGATCATCGTAGTCCCCTTTTCCTGAGGATCATTTTGCTGAGCTCCATCGCGCTGCAAATTCCATTTGCTCGCTGATTTAGGCAACCGCGCGAACAATACGGCACGATCGAGCTTGAGCAAGTCCGAGCAATCCAAGGAGGCCAAGTAACGATGTTGCAATCCAACATAGGAGGTGCCACCGGCAGACCGGAAAAATGACATCAACTCGGCAAGTCGCTCGACATTGTCGGTGTCGGCTGGATTCCACTCGACGCCCTGCTCCTGGCCTGCCACAAAAGCGCGGCGTTGCAAACGTCGCGTGATGTCCTTGGGGATAGTCGTCGAAATCGGAACTCGCTCGTTGGGGCGAATCCGCCCAGGGATCGTGTAGACTCGACCCGAAAAGTAAAGTACACCATCGAGCAAATCGATATTCAACGGATTGGAAAACGAGCCTTGCAACAGATCGTCTTTTCCAGAAACCGTCGACAACCCATTGGATTGCTCGGGAATCGTAAGCTTCTCGGTCCAGGAGTACTCGATCGCTTTGGTTCCCGCTGTAGGAATTCCCAAGCCACCGATAAAACTGCCAGTCCCAACGGTGCGTATGCTGTAGTCGGGCAAGCCGAGCTGACTCGTGACGCTCGATTCAAAGCCACCGAAGCTCTTGCCGGGCTGACCGAACCAGTCGACCTGATTCGCTTCGCGAAACGTCAGTCCATCGGAATCCGAGCTCAACGAACGGTGGAAGGAATTGAAATCGAAAAAGCCACTTTTTCCTCCGTAGCAATGCGCAAAACCCCTCGCTTGCAACTGCTGGGTTTGATCGTCCACGTCGATCAACTCGATCGTGTTGATCGACGCTTCGCGAGGCTTCCAACGCCGAAACAAAACCGAAGTTGTCAGAATCGTAGCCAATGAGCAGGCAAGCAGGGTCCACCATGTCCAACGCGGTTTCCGTAGGTACTTGACCGTCAGGAAATAGTCGAGCGGCCCGATCAGAATCGCCAAGAGTCCAGCGATAAGTACCAGATGGCCGAGGTTCCCAAGCTGGAGGCTCGGGAAGCGGTCTAGGGTCGCATTCAACTGACCCGATAAATCGTCGTACGAAAGAAAGATGTTGCGACTCGCTTTCGATTCGGCCTTCTCCCAAAAATCCTTCATCAAGTATTTTAGCAGCGACGGTCGCGTCTCCCATCGAGCAAGCACCGGAGAATCGATCTCGGCTGCCAGCCACGTCACGCTCCCGGTACCGTAAGCCCATCGGGCGATCAAAGGTAGCCGCACCCGAGTCGCTGTGACACCAAGAACCTCCATCTTTCCCGAGGTCATTTTGAGGATCGAACTCTCCAACAAGCCAAGTCGGTCCTGGGATCCAAGCAAGGACTCGATCGGTCCAGGTTCGCAATCGACGGCCGCACCGATCAGGTCTCCAGGCAACCACTGGGCGAACTCCGGATGCTTGGCCAATTCCGGTCCACCCTTGCCCCAAGTCAAAAGCATCTGACCGCCAAAGCCAAGCCAATCGGCAAGCCCTCGACGCTGTTGGACCGATAATCCTTGATTGATCAGCGAATTCGATGAGGAAAAAACAATCGCATCGACTCCCGAGTAACCGAGCCTGCTGTTGGGTATGTCCTCGAGTCGGGTCAGTTCCGAGACTCGCAATTCCTCGGCGCGACCTCCGGCAGACTTCATCAAGCCCTGATCCAAATCCAAACGATCTGTGCCGATTCCAAGGACCCAAGGCTCGGTCGCCGAGAGCGGCATTCCTCGCTCCTGCTCGTTTAGCAAATGAACCACCGAATACTCGACTTGGTCATTCCCCTCAATCTTCGCCACGACCCGAATCGGCCGATCAGACCGGCCATGCTTGGCGTACACATCGATGACCGCAGACGTTCCAGAACCGGTCTGAAAAGACCATTTAGGGTCCGAATAACGTACCGAGTCGCCATCGCCGTCGACAGTTTGGATCTCCAGGACTCCGTTCAAGGTGCGAGTCGATTCGACCTGCACGCGATGCCAAGTCATAAAGCCGACTTTCCATCGCCCTTCGAGCCCCGATCGAACACTCAATCGAACTTCGCTCGGGTCGGCCACCGCAGGTGCAAGCACCGATTGCCGCGCAGGTTCCTGTGCGAGAGACCGGGAAAAATCGATCCCCAGACCCCAAGCGATCAAGAAGCAAATCAGCTTGGGAATACCTGTCGAAAAGAACCACTGCGGACGGCCATCCGGCCGGAGCATCGGCTTGGAATAGGAAAACAAGAGCATTGGATTCTCGGTCCGATTCAATGAATCATCTTTATTGGTTCATCGATCAATCGAGACGCTTGACTCGCAAGTTGCGAAAGTAAACCTTGCTCCCCGGATCGTGGGCTTGAAGGGCAAAGGTCCCTTCGTCGATCTTGCGGGTAAAGTCCGAACCGGCTTTTTGGTCCTCAGGTTCGTTGTATTCGACCATCGTCTTGCCATTGACCTTCAAGGTCACCTTCTTACCCTGGACGATGATCTCTTGGGTGTACCACTCGTTGTCCTTAGCCGCTGCTTCCAAAACATCTTTGACGGCATAGAGACTGCTGGTCTTGCGTGGATCGGAATTGTAGGACAAGTTGACTTGGCACTCAAAACCATACTTCGGCCAACCCGATTCCTGGTACTTGGTGTGGAAGTAGATCCCGGCGTTGCTGTTCGGCTCGGTCTTGACCTCAGCCTTGAAATGGAAATTCTTGTAAGGCTTTTCTTCGCCCACAAAGAACAAGTGCGATCGCTCGCCTTTGCAAACCAAGTTCCCGTCTACGACCTTCCAGCTCTCTGGATTCTCGTTGACCTTCCAACCCTTCATCGACTTGCCATCAAATAGGCTAACGAATCCAGCCTCGGTCTCTTGCTTGGTCGCATCCTGCGCAAAAACGGGAGTAGAACCAAGCCCTGCCAAACCAAGACCCAGCATGCTGACACATTGAAATAGACTACGAAACATCGTGGCCAACGCCTTTCTAAAGTACAAATTCACAAGATGGATCGCCGATGCCGCACCGCGTGACACCGGAGAACTTCGGGTCATTATAACCTAAATCTATGGTGTCCTGGTTCGTCTGCGACCGACGATCGCACAGCAGCAGAAATAACGAAGAAAAAAGGCGTCCTGCGGGTTTCTCAGGACGCCTTGGAGTTTCTAATCGATCGCCGGTGTTCACAAGAACCGCAGAAGACCACGATTCGAAAAGCGACCAACGGCAAGTCGTATGTGGTCGAAAAGCAGCTAAGGGATCGGCGTCCTTACTTACCCTTCACGTCGCCCCCTGGCAACAAACCATCTTTCATCCGCTGTCCGAACGTCTTGTCGGATCCCTCTGCCTTCTTATCCTCGACCTTCTTGAGGATTTCTTCGACCTTCTTGCGGGTCCCTTCAAGATCTTCCTTGAACTTCGCCGGTGGGAAATTCTTTTTGGTCAAACCATCATGCTCTAGCACATCGCCGTACGGATTGTGCTTTTTCTTGTTTTCACCATCGATGTGACAAACGTTGCACTTGGCTTCCATCGCAAGTTTCTTGAAGCCGTCGTTCGTGGACTTCTCAGCATAAATTGCTGCCCAAGCCTCACTGAACTCCTTGATGGCAAACGCATTGGGCGAAACCATCGAAGCGGTCATCGCAACGGCCAAATAAACGATCCATTTCTTCATCGAATTGTCTCTCCAGAAGTGGGGGGGGGCGGGGGGTGGGATACCGTAGATCCTTGATTTAACTTCGATCCTATCAATCTGTCAAACCATTCGAACCGCTTCGAACTCAAGTAGGTCGCAGATGGCCGAAAATGAGCCCTTTTAAACCTACTTCAGCAGCTTCATCCGAAAAAGTAATGCTGTTTGCTTGGGTTCTCAGTAACTGCCGGTTCCAAAAGGCAGAGAGTTTCTACCCAGGAAGTTCGGAGCATTCGACGAAACACCCAAAGGACCACTTGCAACCCGAGGAGCCCCATAGGCAGGCGACCCATAGCTATAGCCCGAAGTAGGAGGTGGAACGGCACCGGGGGGATATCCCTTGTAAGGATACCCACCACTTGCCATCGATGCTTGCCCACCATTGGTCGCAAACAAGGTCGTGGGGAACAAAGCCCCTTGCTGGGCATACCAAGCAGCATAGCCATTAGGAGGATACCCGGGGTATCCAGGATATCCAGGGTACCCAGCCTGTGGGTAACCAGCCATCGGATACCCAGCCTGCGGATACCCAGCCTGCGGATACCCGGCCTGCGGATACCCAGCCATCGGATACCCAGCCTGCGGATACCCAGCCTGTGGATACCCAGCTTGTGGATACCCAGCTTGTGGATACCCAGCTTGTGGATACCCAGCTTGTGGATACCCAGCTTGTGGATACCCAGCCTGCGGATTTGGAGTAGCGGCGTAAAGCGGAGGCCCTGTCGGGGCACCCGTCGGATATCCAGGGTAAGCAGGAGTCGGATACCCACCTGGAGCCGCTGGGGATCCATAAATCGATGGCATCGACGGTGGACCACTCGGAGGTGGAATCGGTGTTCCGGTTCCCGCATACATCGGAGGATAAGCCGGTGCGGCCGTCTGCGATGCGATTGGAATGATCGGAGCTGTCGCCGTTTGACGTGCCGTGTACTGCGGGACGGTCATCGGAGGGGGAGGAGCCAGTGTCACCGGAGCGTTCCAGGTTGTGTTCGACGATGTATATCCATACACGGGCGAACCGTACTTGGGCTGCGCAGGATAATCGATCGCACGCGTTGGGTATCGGGCCGTCGTCCGGTTGGCTTGCGCGAGCATCGCCGAATCCTGAACCAGATTGCTCGTTGCAACTCCTGGAGTGGCACTGGCTGATAAAGGTCGGTCGACAAACCTCTGCCTCTGTTCGCTGGCATTGACCAGCACAGGGACCATTCGGCTGACTTCGCGTTCCTCGTATTTTTGGTAAGCCGTCATCTGAGTCGTCTGCGCGTTCCTGGGCTGGTACTGAACGATCGGAACGTATTCGAGAATCTGCTGCGGTGCAGCAAAAGGATTAGCGCTGGGTACCGACCGGGGGCGAAGCTGGTACGAGACGACTTGGTCGTACTGGGTGGTCGTCGTTTGCCTAGGTTCTTGAACCCATACCGGAACCCATACCTTGTCCTTGACCTCGCGGTACTCGTACTTTGGCACCGTCACTGTTTCGGAAACGACATAGCGGCCCCAGGGTTGCCCGCTATACATATCCAAAAATGTCATGACCGGGACGTTGTTTTGGAACTGATCGACCGAGGGTGTTTGGGACTGGGGTGTTTGGGACTGGGTCGTAGGGTACTGGGCAATGGCAAACGGGAGGGAATCCACTACAATCGCGGCCATGAAGAACCACGCGACCGCCAACGACCACGAATTCCCAGAATGGATCTTGGGAGTCATACGCTGCCCTAACTCAGGTACATGTTTGTCTCTGGCCTCGGCTCAACTTTTGAGCCTAATAGAGGATCGCCACGGACGCTCCCCGATGACCAATAAGATCGGTCGTACTATTTCCGCAATTCCAACGCAAGCTCTAGTTTCACAAGATCAACGCTGGCTCTACCCGATAATTGACGGAATCCCTTGCCTTTTGCCAGACGAGGCGATCCCGTTGAATTTCCCATTCGAACTTGCCAACTCTCAAGATCCTTGAAATAGCTCGAATGCAAGCAATTCTTACTCCATGCGCAACGCGCCGTCGAGTCTGAGCACCGAGCCGTTGAGCATCGCGTTTTCCAAGACACTCTGGACCATCGCCGCGAATTCTTCGGAGTCACCGAACCGCTTTGGAAAAACGGTCGTCTCGAGCAGTGGCCCGCGGACCTTTTGCGAAGCGGATTGCATCATCGGTGTCTCGAATATGCCCGGTGCGATGCTTACGACTCGTATCCCGAATTTCGCCAATTCCCGCGCCATCGGTAGGGTCATCGCCGCCACGGCACCCTTGGAGGCTGCGTAGGCACACTGGCCAATCTGACCATCGAAGGCGGCAATCGACGAGGTCATCACCACAACGCCCCGCTCTCCATCGGGAGTTTGTGGCTCTCCCCTGGCGATCGACTCGGCTGCGCAGCGAGCGACATGAAAAGTCCCGATCAAGTTCACATCGATCACCTTGCGAAAGGCATCGAGCGATGCGATTCCATCGCGACGCAGTACCCGCTCGCCATGCAAGATACCCGCACAGCAGACTACACCTGAAAATTCGCCGTATCGCTCGATCCCTTGCGCAACGACTCGTTGCACCGAAGCCTCATCGGTCACATCGGCTTGTCCATGCCAATAGCGATCCGAGGAAACCTGAGCCGTTTCGTTGGACGATAGCCATGCTCCCGGCGGCGATCGGTCGAGACCCACGACATTAGCCCCGAGTTTCAAGAGTCTCCGTGCGCAGGCAGCCCCGAGGCCGGAGCTGGCTCCCGAGACCAATACCGTTCGGTTGGCGATTTGCATGCTTAGGCCAACGACCATCCATTCCGAGGTTCGCGTTCGATAAACTCCGTGGCCTCAGGACAGTTCGTAGCGCGCAGCGCTTTCGGGTCCCACTGGAGCTTTTTGCCGGCGCGGTAGGCGACGTTCCCCAAATGGTTTGCGATGGTCAATAGGCCGGCATAATCGAAGGGGCTTCCTGTCGGTGTTCCATTGCGGATCGCTTCGAGCCACTCGCGTTGCTGGCCCGGAGACTCTCGCAGAAAGGGCTTAGGTCCCTCGAACCCCTGGAACTTGTTCTCTGGCAATAGCACGTGCCTACCGTAATCGCTCAGGAGCATTCCGTCGCGGCCAACAAATAGGATGCCGCTTTCCCATTTCGGGATCGCATTGTCTTTCCACAATTGGGGTTTGTCGGCACCTTGGTACCAAGCGACTTTGCAGGCGGGCAGCTCTCCGCGCGGTCCGTATTCGTAGAGGGCCGTCATCGAGGCAGGAGCGATCTCTTTGTGGGCAGGTGGGCCAAACGACTCGATGGTTTGAGGATGATCGAGCTTCAGCGCCCAGAAAGGCAGATCATTGAAGTGGCTTCCTAAGTCGGACATCGTTCCGTTGGCAAAGTCCCACCATCGGTACCACTTGGGACCTGGCAAATAGACCTCGTGAAATGGCCGGGTAGGAGCCGGTCCGATCCAAAGATCCCAATCGATTTCTTTGGGGACCGGTTGCGTTTGGCTCGGGCGATCCGTCACATAAACGATATCCCCGTTCTTCTTGGAATCCTCTTGGCTCTGGAGTCCCCAAGCTCGGGAGGTCCAGACGTGGGCTTCGCTGACCGGACCGATCGCGCCCGATTGGATCAACTCGACCACTCGACGGTAGTTGGCACCGGCGTGAATTTGGGTTCCCATCTGCGTCGGTACGTTGGCCCTGGCCGACTCGATCATGATCCGTTGGGCTTCTTGGACATTGTAAGTCAGCGGTTTTTCGCAATAGACCGGCTTTTTCTGCTGCAGGGCTGGAAGTGTCGCAAAGGCATGCGTGTGCTCGGTCGATGAGACCACCACCGCATCGATTCCATTTAGGTCATCGAGCAAGCGTCGAAAGTCCCCGTATCTCTTGGCTTCGCTGTGCTGCTGTCCGACCCCGTCGAGCGTATTGCGATTGACATCGCAGATCGCCCCTACGCGTACGCCCCCGGCTGAGACCATCTCCTGAAGGTTCCCTCCTCCGCGACCACCGACGCCGACAAACGCCAAGTTCAATACGTCGTTGGGACTGTAAGCCTTAGATATCTTCGAGCAAAGGGCGACGCCGCCAAGCGCGGTGGCTTGCTGCAGGACGCCTCGGCGAGTGAACTTCGTTTCAGAAAGCATCATTTTCGATCGCTCGAGGCGATTCTCCATGGATGAGGATTGTTGGGGTTTGCAAGCACGAAACCAACAAGCAAAGAAATAGGTCGCAAGCCGACCATCCTACCCGATGCGAACCGGTAAATAAACCAGATACCAAACTCGAGGGTGCCTATTTCCGATAGACCTCGATCGAGCCTCTTTTCGGGAAACTATCGAGCCGATCGACGATCCGATAGCCATGCTCTTGAAGCGATCGATGCGCCTCGGGACTGGCCTGATGGATCACCACCGAGCTCGGGGGCTCCTGGGCCGAAAGTGACTTCTCCAAGGAAGCATCGTCGGGGCAGAAATCCAATACATGTGCCGAATAAAAAACCATGCTCGGGCGAAACATTCCAGCGACCACCGAAACCCCCTGCGATAAACCTCGCTTGGACGTCGACCCATCCGATGCACTCGACCCCGAGGGCCCAAGGTGCTCGATGGCGATTTGCTGGGGGGTCTGGAATCGATCGATTTGAGGGAGAATCCGCTGCCAGATCAACACCACCCAGACCAAACAAACTCCGGCCAAAATCCCCAGCGACCCAACCGGCTTGTTCGTTGACACCAAGAACAGACCGAGGATCCCACCGATGAGCAATAACAACCCAAGCCATGCGAACGTAGCAATCGCCGGGAGCAGCTTTGGATCGACGGCCAAACGTTCGAGCCATGGTTCGGCCAACCGTGAGGCTAAGATCCATGGAACTCCACTGAGGACCACGCCACTTAGGACCATAAACGTCCAACCGGCCTTGGGCCAAAATCTTCCCCGGACCCCTGAGTTCCAAGCCGAATGATCCAACCAACCTGAAAAGTAACTACCTATCCAAAGTGCAATCCCAGGGTAGGCCGGAATGATGTAGTTGGGGAGTTTGGTGCTGGCGACCGAAAAAACCACCAAGTAGAAAAACAGCCAGATGCCTATCACCATGGATGCGAATCGGGTTCGGTCGGAATTTCGTGCCCTAAAGGCATGCAAGCCGATGGGGATCGCAAAGGATGTCCAAGGGAAAAAGCCCAATAAAATCGAGACGATGTAGTAGTAGATCGGGCCGCTGTGGTTGTCCATCGGCTTGGAGAACCGCTCCAAATGCTGCACCCCAAAAAACTCGCCGAAAAACGCTCCATCGGTTCGCCGATGGACGATCCAAAACCAAGGGGCTGCGATCGCAATCAACGCCATGGCACCGACCCAAGGCTGCATCGATCGTGTCGCTTCGAAAAAACGCTTGGGCGTGACCAGACCCCAGAATGCTCTACGCTGACCCTGCACCCACGGCCAGAGCAGGGTCAAAGTCCCTAGGATCGCGATCGGAAAGGCAAAGCCTATCGGTCCTTTGGAAAGGACTGCAAAGGCGATCGCAACATAAATCGCCAACCAGGTCCCCCCATGCGTCACCGGGTAGTCCTGCGTTCGATCGCAGCCCTCATCGATTCGATCTAGCGACAATTTCGCAGAGCGTACCCAGAGAGTCAGGGCGACCAAAACGAAGAAACCTAAGTGCACGTCGGCAGTCGCCGAACGAGATGCCACCGTGAACATCAAGCTGCTCGACAACACCAAAGCAGATATCAGAGCCGTTTGGCGATCGGCAAGCAATCGACCCAGCCAGTAGGTCATCAAGACCATGGCGGTCCCGAAGATCGCCGATGCCCAACGCGCGGAAAACTCCGACACACCAAAAAAATGAAAGCCGCAGATCATCCCCCAGTACATCAAGGGCGGCTTGTGCGCAAAGAGCTCTTGATTGAACGTCGGAACTACCCAATCCCCACGCTCATGCATCTCCCTTGCGACGCTGGCGTAATACCCTTCGTCCTGGTCCCAAAGTCGGGTTGCCCCAAGTCCGGTCCAAAGTACTAAAAAACAAACGGCCAGGAGCAGGAGGATGTCCCAACGCCAGTTGCTCTTGCGCTCAAGATCGATCGGTGCTTGGGATTCCATTCCGATCGATCAGCCCGCTTTGCGAGGTGTACTCGGTAAGACGATCGGTCCATAGACGCGAGGCTCGATCCGGACGGCCGATTGAGCTTCATGGGTGTCGAGCCACAAGGCTCTTGGTTGCTCAGGGGAACGCTCGATGTTGCACACCTGACTGACCACATACAAAGGGCGACTTTTGGATTCCTCGAAAACCCTTCCGACATAGTCCCCCAAAAGGCCGATCGCGGTCATTTGAAGCCCGCTTAGTCCGAGCAAAAAAGATACCCAAGCCAAATTCGAGGTGGCGTTCCAATCGGCAAAAAATCCAATGAGAAACAGACACGCCGCGCATGCAGAAATCCATAGCATTGCCGCTCCTAGATACGAACTGGCCTTGAGCGGTAGTGGCGAGGAAGACGAGATCGCGGTCCATGCCAACTTGACCAATTTCGATAGTGGGTACTTCGTCTGGCCGGCTGCACGAGCCGGACGATGGAAGGGCAAAATCGCTTCTTTGAGACCCAACCAAGCGACCAAGCCTCGCATGAATCGGTGCTGCTCTCGGAACGCTCGTAGTCCATCGGCAGCTCGCCGCGTGTACATCCGGAAATCCCCAACCTCAGGAGGTATCCGATGGTCGATCCCCGATCTCATGACTTGATAAAATGCCGTCGAACTCCATCGCTTGAACAGCGACTCTCCATCGCGACCTATCCGTCGGCACGAGACCACGTCGTATCCCTGATGGATCTTATCGAGCATCGGTCCGAGCATCTCAGGGGGGTCCTGCATGTCGCAATCCATCACCACCACAATGTCCCCGGTGACGCAATCCAATCCCGCAGTGATCGCAGCTTGCTGCCCAAAATTTCTACTGAACTGGACCAACTTGATCCTGCTGTCGGACTCGGCACGCTCGCGGATGACCCGGTCGGACCCATCGGTACTGCCATCATCGACCAGAATGATCTCGTAGTGATCGGTGAGTTTGACCAAGGCTTTAGGCAACGCATCCAACAAATACGGAAGGACCTCGTATTCGTTATACACAGGTGAAACAACGGATATCTTCACGTTCGACACTCCAGATCGGCTCTGCAATGCTAGGGCCGACACCGATCGACAGCCCACCGCAGGCGCAAAAAATAGTGAAAATAGAGAGTCTGCGTCAAGTCCGACTCGTGCGAGTCAGCCGTATCTGAAGCACGACCGATTGAAATGACGGATCACCGACATGACGAAACCGACATGACTAAACGTCGGGATCGAAAAGCAAAGGTTGATAGGGCTTGTTTCCAACACTTAAGTCGCAGGCAAGTCCGTTTCGCTCGACCCAGTGCCGGTATAGCCCACCTGCCATGGCCGCTCCGGATTCCAAGGCCCGCTCGATTCCCTGGGGGCGAATCGCCTGGATGCGGTCCCCCTCCTGAGTTCTCCCAGGGGCCGTGACCCAATCGCCACAGGCGCCTAACTGCAAATCCGGGTCCCACAAGTAAGGGCGTGAATCTTCTGGCCGACCGCCCTCCGATACGGATTGGCCATATCGCCACCGGTGGGCTTGAACCTGCAGAATCTCGGGCATCGCAACGACTCCGAGCTTTGAAATCGCCCCGATCAGCTCGGATTTGACCCACTCGGGGTCCTCCTCAAGATGCTCGCCGGTCCACCGGCTCGTCGCCTGGATGCACCAAGCCTCCGGACCTGCAAGTCCTCGAGAGTTGACTTGCAAATCCGCCGAGGAGCCCGCCGAGTAGCTCGACGGTTTGCTCGACTCGCGGCTCATCCACAAGAGACTCTTGTGAGCCTCCAAGTGGATCGCATCGAAAGGGATCTCCCAACGGCTCGCAAACTCGAGCATCACGGTCCAGGTCGGTTCCATCGTCCGCGAGCTTGCAACCTCTCTCCATCGGCAATCAGGGTCAACCAAGGCCGGGATCTGCGGGGAGGGAATCGCAAGGACCACGCAGTCAAACGGCCCTGCTTGAAAACTCTCAACACTCGATTCGCTTTGGACATTCCCCCGAAGGGTCCACCCCTGACCCCTGCGCTCGATCCCTTCGATCGTCTTGCGATAACCGATCGCAAGCCCCTGGGATAGATGCTTGCCGATCCGATTCATTCCCCCCTTGCCGACCCACCACTTGCCGACCCGACCCGGGGCCCGTTCCAAAGCACAAGCTTCCAGGGAACCTTCCGCGACATAATCTTTAGAGACAGAATCTTTAGAGACAGAATCTGCAGCTACCATAGAACCTGCGGCCAGCCCAGAATTTACAGCCGTCATACCCGCCTGAGATCTGCCTGTCCAAATCCCAAGCTTCGGCTCCCAGCGGGCGATCACGGAGTCTTGCTCCCAGGAGGCCAAAAGATTCTCCCACCGTCGCGAGGAGATCTGAAAAAAAGGTGCTCCGTGGTCGATCGTGCCGGCAGAGTCCAATCGACGTGTGGCTCCCCTACCTCCGGGGCCGCGCGACTTCTCGAAAAGCTCGACTTCAAATCCGACGTCGGCAAGCGATCGTGCGCATAGCAGACCGGCGATTCCCGCTCCGACAACCGCCACCCTGCATGGGCTTTTGGCTATCGGCCGGCGTACGATCCGTTCGTAGCGGTCAAAGTCCAACCGATTCGAGTGACCGGAGGTAGGTCGAGCCCGGACTGTCCCGAGTACCGGTTGCTCAGGATAAAAAGGTCTGTCGAATTGTCCTAGGCACCAGAGGATTCCCCCGTAAGAAGCAGGATCGCGACCATCGAGCGCATAGCGATGGTTCAAATCGATGATCCACCCGAGGGCCTCTTCGGGCGATTGGGTCCAGGACAAGATCGCTTTGCCCCAGGTCATCCGCAGATTGTTATGGAGTTCACCGTGGCGAATCAAACTCTCTTGGCAAGCGTTCCAGAGCCTATCGTCGGTCTTTCCGCGAGCCAGAGTCTCCCAAGAATACAATTTCTCTCTTCGGTCCTTCTGATGCTTGCGCAACGTTTCGATCGCCCAGGATGGAATCGTCTCGATCGAATGGTAGTCGCTTCGATAAAAACAATATCCATAAGCGAGTTCTCGCCAGATCAGGAGTTCATCGAGGTACTTCTCCGCCTTGCGCTCGTTGGCTTCGCGGGCCAATCGCATCGGTGATACCATGCCGTAATGCAAATACGCCGACATGCGACTCGAGTACTCGGCGCAGGGGTCATTCCTTTTCGCCGCGTACTTGGAAATCCGATCCTTCAAAAAATCGTTCCAACGCTTGTACCCGGCCCGACTCCCACCGCAAGTGTCGGCAACCGGAGGGACCGTGGGGTCGATGTCGCACTGTGCTACGATCTGATAAGGCTCGATCGTCGAGCAATCCAAGGCCTCAAAGGGCAACTGGCCATCGAACCGCTGCGGAACATTCTCGAGAATCGGCCAACGCCTCGACCGATCATGCGCACGACCGACGAGTTGCATCGGCACAACGCAAGCCGTATCGACGGCCAGGATCGTCAAACCCTGCAGATATGCCAATCGCTTGAGCCATCGATCGGTGGGCTCACCCGGGAAATCGTCGGTAATCAACAAATCGGTTTGCTGGGCCAATCGCAAAAGACCGAGTGAATTCTCTGTTTGCCTCTGGAGTTCGAACGCGTAGCGGATGCCTCGCTGAGTGTACTCCTCCTGAAGATCCTTGGCACCCTGGATCTGGAACACATGATGCCGATCCGAGGCATAACGGTACTGCGAGGACAGGCCGTGATAGACCACCAAAGGTCGTCGGAGGGTAAGAGCAAGCGTGCATGCGACATCGAGGGCTGGATTCTCCTCGACGCGTTGGGCGTGGTGCGTCCAGTAGACAACCGGCCTGCGATCCGATGCTTGCAATGGAGATAACTGCAATTCAGCTAACCTAGAGCGGCCGGACGCAGGTCTTGGGATTTCCCGAGTGCGTTCCTGCAGGTGCACAGGTAGCGACGAAATCAATACTTCAGTGGGAGTCATTCCGGTCTATAAAGCCATCGACCGCAGCTCGAGCAGGGGATCGGGTGGCCCTGACGCAGTTGGTCGACGACACGTGGGGGAAGGCTGGTGTTGCAACCGCCGCAGGAACGATCCTCGAGCGGTGCGAAAGCGTCCTCAGCGCTGGTTTTGACAAGTGGATGGTAGATGGCTGCAAAGTCGTCGGGCAACTGGCCTTCGGCTTGCTTGAGCTCATCCTCGACCCGAAGGAGCTCCCCACGGAGCACGACGATTCGATCCTGAATCCTGGCTTGCGCTTTGGCCGTGTCCTCTTCGACCGTTTTGAGTTCGCCTTCCAAACCCGTCAGTTGGCTCTGCAAATTGTCAAGGTTTTCGAGGATTTCAAAGATTTCATCCGACAGGACGCTGTTGGCTTGGGTGTCGGCTGCTAGCTGGTCCTTGACCGCTTGATATTCCCTATTGTTCGAGGTCCCGTTGAGCTTTCCTTGCCACTCGTAAAGCTTGGCCTCGTATTGACGCTGCTGGAGTTGCTTGCGGTCTGCATCCATTCGGTTTTTCTTAATCGTCTCCTTGCAAGCCGCCACCGCATCGCGGGCTTGCTGAGCTCGATTTTGAGCCGCCTTGATCTGCTTGGGGCCCCTTTCGATCTGCCCCCGGATATCTGCTACCTGGAGCAAGACCTCGTGAAGTCGACGTACAATCGCATCGGTTACTGGCATAGCGGTCAAACTCTAGGAGGTACAGGCCATGGAAGGGCTTTTGAATCGTTCTTAAGGGCAATGTACCTACAAGCCACCCGAAAAACCAGGGATATTGCCGATGCTCCCGACAGGTTTTTTGCTATGATATTTTCAACGTTTCATGATTCGAATGCGAAGTTTCGAGTCCGGTCAACGAAGGGAGTCTAGGGAATGTTGGTTTGCGATTTGTTGGAGCAAGAAAGGTTCGTTCGGTGGACCGATCCGAGTCGGATTGACCGTAGAGTTCTATGGTGCCTGGTATTGGTTTGCCTGTCCGGTGCGATCTGCTCTCCGGTGGCCATCGCGCAGAGGGCCATCCCCCGTACCAGTTGGGACGAGAAAACCAGCCAAGACCCTCGGCCCGATCTGCCCGGGCTGCTTGATGCTCCCGAGCAATCCAACCCTGCGACCCCCAGCGATCCGACCGTCGATGCCGAATTGGCCAAACGGACCCAGAACGCCAAGGAAGTCCCCGGCGGAGTCCCCGCGGACCTCCAAGCCCTCTTCGATGCGGCCCAGCAAGCCCGTGCCGTCATCGAACTCAACAGCATCATCGAACGCTGCAAAAATATCGCTGGCGACTCGACCCGAATCGTCTCGGAACGCAACTACACCAAAAAACTCCTCAGTTGGGCTGCCAACCGTCGCGGTGAACTCCGCTCCGATATGGCCGGTGAAATGGTCGCTAATCGGCAATTGGCCGAAGCCGAAAACCTCGATCGCGCCGCCCTTGATGATTTCCGCTTGGCGATCCAAAACGATCCAGGCCGCTGGCGCGCCCATCATAACCTCGGTGTCCTAATGGCGATCGCAGGAGATTTCTCCAAGGCCATCGAAGCGTTCAGCAAAACCATCGAACTGAACCCCAAGTTTGTCGAAGCCTTCCACAACCGGGGCGAAATCCACTTCCGAAAAGGGAATCACAACGCGGCCATCGACGACTACAACCAAGCCATCGCGCTGGACAAACAAGTCGCCGATCTGTACAGCGGACGAGGAAACGCTCGCTTTGCACTCGGGCAAATCGAAGCCGCATTGGCCGACTACCAATCGGCCATGAGCCTCGCTCCGGACTCCCCAAAAATCGCAACCGAATTTGCCGATACTTGCCAATCCCTCGGTCGCTGGAAAGAAGCCGCCGAAGCTTATCAAAAAGCGATCAAAGCCGACCCGAACTACGTGCGTGCCCTCCAAAATGCCGCTTGGATGATGGCCACGTGCCCCGAGGACTTTTACCGAGATCCCGATGCGGCCGCAAAGACCGCCCAAAAGGCAATCGATGCGAGCAACGGAAACCTAACAGGCCATCTGCTCGATGTGCTTGCAATGTCCCAAGCGGCCCAAGGCGAATTCGCAAAAGCGATCAACACCATCAACCAAGCGATCCAAATCACCGAAGAAGGGCCACTGCGAAGCGAATTTGCCGAACACCGTGCCCTGTTCCAAAAGAAGAAATCCTATCGCCAACCTCCACCCGCCAACTGATTCCAACCCACAACCAACAACCCATCATGAAATCATCAACGCGCCGTACCTCGCGATCACTTACGCTCAAAATAGGCTTGGCACTGTCGGTCGCTCTGGTGGCTTGCTCTCCGAGTGCTACGGCCCAAGAAGGCAACCCCCAAGGCCGATGGTCCGGCCGATGGCAAAGCGAATCGACCGGCCATAGCGGGCCGATGAACGTCTCGATACGACCGACCTCGAACGGGAATTATCAAGCACGCTTCACGGGGCGCTTCGCTCTGGTGATCCCCTTTGCCTACCGCGCCGAACTGGTCCCGCAAACGACCTCCCAAGGCCAAACGGTTCTGACCTCGTCGAAGAAATTAGGACCCATCCTCGGTAGCTATCAAATGAACACTCAAATCATCGGCGACTCCCTTTCAGGTGGCTTTCAAGCCGCCGGCGATCGCGGAACGATCACCATGCGCCGTGTTCGCTAGGCCTTTGCCGTGTTCGCTAAGTCTTTATAGTACGGTTTTGTGAATATTGACGTTGAGCATGAGCCAAGCGATGCGCAAAAGCCACCGAGTTGAGTTTCCTGGCCGACGCGGGAATTTGGCCGGAATCCTGGAAGTTCCCAATGGTGAATTTCCAAACAACGAACCTCACGGTTGGATTCTCTTTTCGCACTGCTTTACGTGCAACAAGGACCTCAAGGCGATCGTGCGCATCGCGCGGGGGCTCGCCGATTGCGGATGGGCTGTGCTGCGATACGACTTCAGCGGACTGGGAGCAAGCCAAGGAACCTTTTCCGAAACCAACTTCACCACCAACTGCCAAGATCTCCAATCGGCAGCAGAGTTCTTGGCCAAAGAGTACCAGGCACCTCGATTCCTCCTCGGGCATAGCTTCGGCGGCGCAGCGAGCTTGGCCATGGCCGGAAAAATTCCCAGCGTCGCTGGGGTCATCGCTTTGGCCGCACCGAGCGACACGTACCATCTTGCGGATCTGTTGGTACGTATGGATCCGGATATCGCAAGCTTCGGACAAGGGACCGTCAGCATCGGCGGCCAGAAACTTCAAATCCGGCGTCAGATGGTCGAGGATTTCCGAAGCCATGACCTTGCTGCCACCGTCGCGAGCCTGCGGAAACCCCTCCTGGTTTTTCATTCCCCAGCGGATGAAACCGTCGGTTTTTACCATGCGGTTCGAAATGCCGGGTATGATCACGACCCTCGGACAGATACCGACAAAGGCACTCAAGGGGATTCCGGACGAACGCTCGTGGCCTTGCCCGGCAGCAATCACCTTTTGACCAACAACGAGAAAGACATCCCGATGATCGTCTCGATCGCACATGCCTGGTGCACCCGGCTCAACGGCGGAAACCCATGAATTCTCCATCCACCATTCGCGTCCTTCCCTCCGTGTGCGCTTTGGATTGCCCCGATGCCTGCGCCCTGCACATCCAAGTCGATGCGGGCAAGGTCGTCGGGCTGACCGGAGATCCTAAGCATCCGATCACCCGGGGCTTTGCTTGCGTCAAAACGGCCCGGTATCCGGAGCGACAAGAGCAATCCGATCGGCTTTTGCATCCCATGCGCAGAACGGGTCGCAAAGGGGAAGGCAAATTCGAGCAGGTCACCTGGGAAACTGCCCTGGATGAAATCTCCGAGCGGCTCGGAACGATCCTCAAGACCCACGGTGGGCAATCGGTATTGCCCTACCATTACGCGGGAACGATGGGGGTCATCCAAGGGGACACTCCGAGCGCCTTTTTCCGCGCTCTTGGGGCCCTGGAACTCGACCAGACGATCTGCGCGACGACCGGTGGAAGCGCTTGGGAGACAAACTATGGGCCCAACAAGATCGGGACCGACCCAGAGGACCTTGTTCATAGCCGATACATCGTCCTCTGGGGGATCAATGTCTTGCGCAGCAATTCGCATCTAGCGCCGATCCTCAAAGAGGCACGCAAGCGCGGTGCAAAAATCCTCCATATCGATCCTTATCGAAACGAAACCTCCAGGTTCGCCGACGAGCACTGGCAAATCCGAGTCGGGACCGACGCCGCATTGGCCTTGGCCATCGGTCGCGAGATCTTGGCCCAAGGCTGGGAGGACCGCAGTTACCTGGATTCATTCGCCGCAGGGCTCGAAGAGTACCGACAAGCATGCGAGCCCTGGACGCTCGAACGAGCCGCAGGATTTTGTGATGTACCGCTCGAGTCGCTTCGAACCATGGTCGCTCAGTATGCGACGAGTCGAGCGAGCTTTATCAAAGTCGGCTATGGGATGACGCGAAACGAAGGGGGAGGGAACGCATGCCGAGCCGTGACCCTCCTGCCTGCGTTGATCGGTGCCTGGAAGCATCTCGGGGGCGGTTCGGTCATCTCGACTAGTGGGGCCTTTCAACTCACCGTAGCACCGGATTCTGCGAGAGTGCGCCGAGGTTTATCCCGCGACTCGCTTTTGACGGTGGTGTTGGAGCATTTCCAGACCGATACGGCCGATTATGCAGACTACCTGCTCCCGGCAACGACGTTTCTGGAACATCCGGATATCTACACTTCGTACGGCCACTACTATCTTCAGTACGCCGATGCAGTGGTCGGTGCCAGGGGGCAAGCCAAGCCCAATCGCTGGGTTTTCCAAGAACTTGCGCGACGGCTTGGCATCGATGTCCCCGAATTGCATTGGGGGACCGACGAGTTGATCGACCGGATGCTCGATTCGCCGAACCCATGGCTTAAGGGGATCGACCGAGAGAAACTCCAAAGGGAGCGTTCCGTGAAGTTGACATTGCCCGAGCCCTTTCATCCCTATGCACAGGGAAGCCATCATCCCGACAAGAAAATTCACTTTGGGCCGGCTCCTGAGCAGATTGAATTTCAAGAGGAGTTGAACCCGGAATATCCTTTGCGACTGATCTCTCCGCCTGGTGCGGTGGTGGTCAATACAACTATGGGAAACGTTCCGAGCATCATCAAGCTCGCTGGCTCAGAGCCGACGCTGTTGATCCACCCCGAGGACGCGGCGGATTGCCAAATAGCCGATGGGCAGCCTATCCAAGTTACCAGCCGATACGGATCGATCCAGCGAAAAGCGGTCGTCACCCAGGACGCCAAACGTGGGGTGGTCATTTCGGTGGGGCAATGGTGGCCAAAGCTTTCGCCGGACAAAAAGAGCCTGAACGACCTTACCAGCGAGCGTCTGACCGACCTTGGAGGCGGCAGCACCTTTGGGAACGTCGCTGTGCGAGTTGCAGCGGCCATCGCCGTTGCCCCAGTCTAGAGCCCCAGTGTAGAGCCATTGTCCCCAATGGCTCCCCCGCGTCGTCTACGACGGGTCTTCCATCTCTTTCAACGCCGAGCAACCATCCGAAATACAAACGCGTCATCGAACTCGACCTGCTGGAGCGAATGCCGCATTTGAAGTTGTCGGTTGAAGACCAAGCCGATTTCGGTCGCGGCGATGTTCCCCCCGGGGGTCAGTTGCTCATGTCCAAAAAGAAGCCTGTAATCGCGATAGGTCATCACATCGTCGATCTCTTGGGGCATTTCGATATCCCAAGTCCCACCGCCGAGCGAGCCGCTCATATAGACTCGGCTCGTTTCGCTCCAGGCGTATTGGATCCGAGGTCGGGGATAGACAAGGTCAAAGCGCCAGCGTTCTCCGAGCGGATGATGCCAAGAGAATCCCATGACCGGCAAGATCTTGAAATCATCCCGATTTACGTAGTCCACACCGAGTATCCAGTCGAGGGTCTCGCGACTGTGCAGCGATCCTACGGCGTGCCCAAGCGGGCGGACTCCTTCGCGAGCGCTGTCTTCGAAGTCGCTGTAGACACCGATGCTCGTGGCCAGATCGTAACTGAGTTTTTCGCCAAAGGTGTTTCTCGATTGGTAGCCGAGTACAAAGTCCCACAGCCTAGGTGGAAGCGGTACGGAATTGGGTCCCGAGAGCAGATGCAGTCCCATCGCCGTGGTAAATCCCGAGGATTGCGTCGAGGCGATGTAAGGCATGCTCGTAAAATCCAGCCACCCGAATTGCTCACCGTCGCCCGGCATGTATCCGATGGTCGACTCGCTCGAGCGGTACACTCGGTACTTGGCGTCCGGCTTAGGAAAGTGCATCGGATAGGACTCGACCGGAGCGCCATCGATGCGACGAAGTTTGCTTGTGGGAATCGAATCGGGAATTTCAAAGTTCAAATCCCCCAGGTCCCCCGCCAAACCGTTTGGGAGTGGTTCGGCCGGTGAGTCCATGCCAAGGGCGGGTGAATCGACTGTAAGGTACGGGGAGAAATCCTGGGCGAGCGACCAGCGGGCGTCAGCCGAGAACCCTGCGATGCAAGCGATCGCAAGGGTCAGCGCCTGAGCTGCAATTCGCAGCAGCGATCTACCTTCGGAACTTTGGATCGTGTGCATGAACCTCAAACTCAGTGGACCAAGAAGAATCAAGCCTCTGCCATAGATCGCGCCGCACGCTTTCGATGAAAAGCACTTTCAGCTTGCAGATGACAGCTTGCAGGAAGGTAACCGGGCGCGAGTCATGGTATCATGCCTTCAAAATGCATTGTTGGTTCTGAATGTGGTTGCTCGGTTCATGAGCATAAGGATTCGAAAACGATGAGTCTCAAGATCGAGGGCATCATTGAGGGTGCGGAGAAAATACGGGAGAAGATCGCCGTAGAGCTCCCCGGGCACACGGGGCTTGCAGGTGCTCTCGAGGAGATCCAGCGGGCGGCACGGGCGGCCCAAAAGATCTCGCAAAGCAGTCGGCGATTGCTCTCGCTCGGCCGTCTGCCGGCCGCGTTCCTCGGCCTTGCACTGCTGTTCTTTTTGGTTTGGGCCTATTGGAATTTTTTTTACACGCCCCGAGTGACCATCGCCTTTCCTCGCGGGGACTATACCGAGGAGAACCGGCAGCATTTTCGCAAAAGCGGAATCGTTTTTGATCCTGTCGAATCGTCGACCGATGCGATCGAGCAGGTCTCCAACGGCAAAGCCGATTTGGCATTGATTCAAGCGGGAATTCCGATCAACAGAACCCTAAATATCCTTCAGACTCCACTTTTGGAGGTCGTGCTATGGATGACCCGTAAGGGCCATGACCCAACCGAGCCGATTTCGGTGGTCTTGACCAATGCCCAGAACGAGGGGAGTCATTCGGTGGCCAAGGACTTTTTTCGGAAGTGGCATTTGGACCATCCGGTTGATTTTCGCTACGCTTGGGGCAAGTTAGGGACACTTGGCGAGGGATCCGAAGTCGCCGAGCCGATTCCATCGGAGGTCGACGCGGTCTTTGTGGTCGTCAACGTGACCGATGAAGCCAATGTCGCGAAGGTAAAGTTTGTACTTTCCCAGGGGTTCGAGTTTGCTTCGCCCTACATCGGAGCGCATCGAACCCATCTGCGGTATCCAGAGGAGTTTCGGATGCCGGCCGGTTACATCGTCCAGGAACCTCGTATCCCGGACCGAGAGATCCTGACTTACTCGGTCCCGAATGTCCTTGTGGCAAGGCCTGGCATCAACAGTTCGACTCTGGCAAGTCTCGCGAAGCTTTTCGAAAGCGACACGCTCAAATTGCAATCCAAGCAGTTTGAGTTCAATGCGACCGAAGCGAGCGAAGCGTTTCAGGGGGTCGATGCTTTTCTTGGGATCCTCATCAACATCTTCTTAGGATTTCTGGCCTTGTTGGGTTTGGAAATGTGGGTGTATCGCAAGCGCTTTCACGAATTGAACTCGTCGGTCAGTCTCTTGAGCATGCTCCAGAGCAATAAGGACATTCTGGGGGTAACCGACCCGAGGCTGCTTTCGGAGAACCTGCAGTATTTGTCCCACGTCAGTGACCTGCTGAGCATGATCAGCGCCATCAACGGCTATTACACCCAAGAGAACTCCTCGTTGCTCTTCAATAAGCAATCGGAGGTTATCCATGAGCGCTGTGACAATCTCAAGCTCAATATCCAGTTGAAGATCCTGCATGCGGGCATCCGGCTAGAGCCCCTCGGCAGCACCCCAGTAACCCCGCCGAGCGATGTCGGCGAAAACAAAGATCCTGCGAACCCAGGCTAATGGGCCCGATGCGACAACACCCGGACTCGGTCGAGTTATCTCAAAGACCGAGAAAATCAGGTCGTACGAGCGCGGCGAATCGTAGCTGCCGTCGAAAAGAAGGGGAGCATGCTAAGCCCTATAAAAGATGAGACAAGAAGCATTCCTATGGACCCTAATTCGTTTCCATACAGGTAGCACCATGCCAATGCTACACAGGATCCAAGTCCCCAAATTCCGATGGCAGTCCCCAGCCAAAGATCGCTATGGAGTTGACTCTCTATCGTCGACGATACCAGTGCGACCAATACCAGAATGCTAAATGCCGCCGCGGTACAAAAACCAAAAGGCATGCGACACGCAAGTAGTATTGCCAAAAGGCTAAACGTCCAAATCCAATGGTCGATTTGCATGAGCGTCGGAAAAATCGAGAACTTAAGATTAGTGAATACGAACGTCAGAACCGTGGACAAGGCAGTGAGAATACCCAAATATTCCCAGGACTTTATGAATTTCAACTCGTTGGATGGAATCGAATCGCCCGAAACCCATGCGACCATTGCGATCAACGCGTAGGAAATAAGAATAACTGCGGAACTGATCAAGGTAGCGGCCCCTGAAGATCTTAGGAATGCAGTTGCCTTGTCTTGAAAAGAGATCGGTAAGGTATCCGTAAATGAACACATCTCAAAGGGTGTCGAATTGGATGTTTTTGGTTTGCGATCAGGGGATTCGAACCGAGCGAGGGACCCTCCGAATAGACCAAGGAATCCAAAGAGCAACGCACTGTAGACTTGTAGCCCTGTGGACAAGTAGGTTCCTCCAATAGCAATTCTCATGAATGTACCGTAATCCTGCTGCACGACACCCATCAGCACGGCGATCATCCAAGAGAGGATTACACCGAGAGTCACCAGTATGGGAATGGTCACAAACCGATGAAGGAAGTCGTACCAACTGTATGCTTGGATCGGTGATTTGAAACTCCAAGACGCACTGAACCATCGCGAGTCAATGCGTTCCCAAACCCATTCGATTCTCTCAAGCAATGAGGAATTGCGACGTCCACAGCGGTCGTAGGCAATCCGCAATGTAGTAAGCCAGTAAGCCAAGCTCAACGACGCAACGGTGATCAACCAATCGGTGGGGGTAAGCTCGGTCCAATAGTGGATTTGGGTCGTTAGCATTCCACCTTTTTGAAGTGGAATGCCGTGACCAGCGAGCAACCAAATGAAGAGCGCCATGACAATCAACCCTGCCAATACGATCCACCAAAGAGATCGCGACTCTCCGCGAAGGACTGGCTGGAGGACACACCAGCAGACGACAGAGAATACGACTGGACCTGCGATAGGCCAATCGATCGGTAAGAGGACTTTCCATAGCCAGAGTATCAAAGCGACGTGAGCACCCACGAGCACTGCTCCGCTCCAAAAATAGCAGCTTGCGATTTGAAGCGTGGAGATCGGTAGTCTATAGAGTCGTTTTAAGCTACCTTGCGACTGAAGGACTCCGAAGCAAACCACCAAAACGATGCTTAGGATCAAAGTTGCTTGGATTCCAATCAAGAGCGGTGAGACCATGAAGGAACTGTCTGGACTGATGCATTGAAGCGGCACCAACATGCAAAGCGCGGGAATATTTGCAAGCAGAGGGAACCAAAGGAGCATCCAGCGATTACGAGCAAAGTACTCCCAAGATAAAGCGGCGATGATCGATTGCATTATGGCACCTCGCTAAGATCTTTGAACGTGGCAAACAAAGATATCGTCCAAACTCAATGGCCCTTGGGCTACAATCTGTGCACGAAGTCCTTTTGCAGCTTGGGTCAATTGCTCTTTTTCTCCGCAGTAAACATACGTCCAATCGCGGCCATTGCCTTGGGATTGGATTGCACCTTCGAGACCAGGGGCCTCCAGTTGAGCGTCCTCGAAATGAAGAGTGACTCGATGGAATGACTCAAAGATGGTCTCAAGCGGTTGATCCAAAAGAATACGCCCTTCATGAAGAATCGCGACACGATCGGCCAGTCTTTCGACTTCATCGAGCAGATGCGAAGAAAAAAGGACCGTGCGTCCGTCATCCGATGTGGTCTTCACAATGGCAGTCAATATATCTCGACGTATTACTGGATCTAGACCCGAGGAAGGTTCATCGAGAACTAGAAGCTCGGGGCGATGGGAAAGTGCCAATAGCAAGCACACCCGCGCTGCCTGACCGCGAGACAAACATTGGATCTTCTGCTTAGGATCCAATTCAAACAATTCCAGTAGTTCAGCCGCATAACCCGTGTCCCAGGCTGGGTAGAAGGAACGTGTAAAGCCAATGATCTCTTGGACTCGCATCCAAGCGGGTATGTCTCGATCCTCAGACATATATCCGATCCTGCCAAGAACGCCGACCGGATCGGTCACAGGATCGAGCCCAAAAACACTGACCGATCCGCCTTGGGCATAGTGCGACCCGAGAATGTGCTTGATAAGCGTAGTTTTTCCAGCCCCGTTGCTGCCGATGAGCCCATAGACTCCCCCACGTGGGACTCGAAGCGATACATCCTGCAATGCCTGGGTCTTGCCAAAACTGCGCGAAAGATGCTCGATATCGATTACATGATCACTCATGGCGGGGTTGTCCCTTCTTGGTTTGCTGCGAATTCAACTGGCTTTGCTGAACAAGTTTCAGTACTTCATCGAGTTCAAAACCCATTTGGAACGCTTCGACGAGCAACTGATCGATACGTTGATTAAGTAGCTTTAGACGCTCTTTGCGGGCAAGCGGAGAGCCTGTTTCTGCAACATAAGTCCCGGCGGTGCGTCGTTTTTCGACAACCCCTGCGGACTCCAACTCGCGATAAGCCCGCGCGATCGTATTGGGATTGACGATGAGTTGCTCGGCAAGCGTGCGGATCGAAGGTAGTTCGTCTCCGGGTTGCAGCCTGCCTGAGGCAACGAGGTACTTGATCTGCTGCATGACCTGCACATAGATCGGTACTCCACCTTGGGTCTGGATATGAATTTGCATCTGCGATCCTCTTTGCACTACTGTATTAAACCAATGATACAACGATGCACGGTCTAAGTCAACATCCAGTTGAAGATTTTGCGAAGCCGGGCTAAGCGGCCCGGTGCGGTTATCTCCGAGTTCGGAGGTTTTTTAACCAAGGAACACACCGAACACACGGAAAAGAATCCTCGCACGGTTATGCCTTGTTTCCGTTTATTCGGTGTGTTCTGTGGTTCCCCGGATTTCGACAACAAGACTGAGCAGGTGGTCGCCGCACCGGCGTCTCATGCTGGCTTTCGCTCCCTCAAGATCACAAGCTTTTGGGCTCGGAGGACGCCATCGATTGCCGTAATCGTCGAAGCACTCGACTGCGGCGCGGTGAAACCGTGATCGCTCGTATCGTTCGATCCCAAAAGCAAGAGTCTGGATCCACGCAATCGGGAGCTATGGGGGGGGCGGTGCGGCCGTCCCCGAGGAGCTTCAGCGATCTAGCTTTGCCGGGGTGAATCGTTTGCCGATCTCGAGTTAGGCGTCAGCCACGTCGTTCTGGAAAACGATCGGAGCGTCCATCATGGGGCTTTTGTCGCTGCTCCTGGCATGGGGGTTGGCCAAGATCGGTTCGAAATCACACTCAAACTCGAACCTGCCGGATGGCGCGTTGCAACGTTCAAGTACGGCAAAAACATCATCGAGTTCTAGGAATCGTTGTACGGCTCTTTCGAAGAAGGCTGATCAGATAGAAGGGCGTTGCTCCTGGCCTCCGTCGGCTTTACGCCGGCGGGGCCAAGACTCTTTGGCTACAACGTTTTACTTCCCTGCTCGTTCCACTTTGATCCATTCGATCTCAAGTTTGAAAGGCCCGGCCTTTTTGTCACCCAACATGAAGCCAATCGAGTTGATTTCTGCGGGCTTGACCGCCCCTGCGTTCGTGACGATGCGACCAAACGAAGTCGCCTCAAACGTATCGAGTGGGATTTTCACCTCAATCCATTGGTCTTTCTTGGTTTGCATTGCGGCCCGGTAAGAGTAAGCCACCCGTTGCCTGTTAGGGTAAAGATTCAGCATATACTCGCGACCATCGCCGCGGACTTTGGCGACCAGTGTATCACCCTGCTCGATACCGAGATTCTTAGGCTTGGTTCGCACCGATGCGAAACCGCCATTGTTGGCTAAAGACAGCGTTCCGAAGAACTCCATCGTCTTCGCATCGGTGATCTTGAACCTGCCATCCGAGACGCCACCCATCACGCCGTCATTGACCGTCTGCCACTCTTTGGCAGAATCGGCTCCTGAAAAGTCGAATAGGGGCCGTTGCGTATCGTCAGCCATCAGCGATGCGACCATCCAACAAGCCAAAGAGCCAACCAAGTAGACTAATTTCATTTTCGATCATTCCTTCGAGAAATTGCCAACGCAAACAGAGCGTCACAATCATGTTCCAAAACGCCGCCTGTGATCGTGCATCTCCAGCCTGGACTGCGACGAACCACTTCTTCTGCAAGAATGTCGATCTGTCGCCATCCCATTTTTTGAAGTGAGCGAATGGATGTACCAAAGACAACCATTTGAATTCCTGTCCAAAGGATCGCCCCTTGGCACATGGGACAAGGTTCGGCAGTTGTGTAAAGTGCGAGTTGGTCGCTGCTGATTCTGGGGCTATACAGGACCAACTGATTGATCGCATCCATTTCCCCGTGAAATGTCGGATTGATCGACGACTTGTTCCAGCCCTCGGCCAAAATCTTTCCACTATCCCGATGGACGATCAATGCCCCAAAAGGGAAATCGGGAACATTCGCCGCCAGTTCGATAGCCAGTCGCATGTAGTGTTCGTGATCGTTCATGCGGTGCATTGTACCCATTGCTTTATGCCAAATGGCGTTGAATTAAAATCGGAACGGCGCAAGCCGTCCGGTGATGGCGTTGCACCCGGTGCCTGGCACTGATTCACGCACCCTGTTTGCTAGCATCCAGTCTGGCGTCGCACCTGGTGCCTGGCACCGATTCGGGCACCTGTTTGCTAGCATCGATCTGGCGTCGCACCCGGTGCCTGGCACTGATTCGGGCACCTGTTTGCTAGCATCGATCTGGCGTTGCACCCGGTGCCTGGCACCGATTTGGGCACCCTGTTTGCTAGCATCCAGTCTGGCGTCGCACCCGGTGCCTGGCACCGATTCGGGCACCTGTTTGCTAGCATCGACCTGGCGTTGCACCTGGTGCCTGGCACCGATTTGGGCACCCTGTTTGCTAGCATCGACCTGGCGTCGCACCTGGTGCCTGGCACCGGTTTGGGCATCCTGTTTGCTAGCATCGACCTGGCGTTGTACCTGGTGCCTGGCACCGATTCGGGCACCCTGTTTGCTAGCATCGACCTGGCGTCGCACCTGGTGCCTGGCACCGATTCGGGCACCCTGTTTGCTAGCATCGACCTGGCGTTGCACCCGGTGCCTGGCACCGGTTTGGGCACCCTGTTTGCTAGCATCGATCTGGCGTTGCACCTGGTGCCTGGCACCGATTCGGGCACCCTGGCACCGATTTGGGCACCCTATGGGAGCTTCTCTACGACAATCTGCATTGCCGAGTCACTGTCTCGTCGTGCCGTCAGGCTCAACGAACGCTGCCATAGATTGTCGCCACCCAACTCCGATCGGTCGGAACTGCTTACAGGTCCGATCGCCAATCACCATTCTCTGTCCACCGCCCTCATAACAAAGCCAAGACTAGATGCCACAAACAGCCCTCCATTGCTCGATAGCGAAGGGTCATCTCAAGCTCATACTTGAGTGTCGGTTCGGCGGCCAAGAACTTCGAAAGGGTATCAACGCCATAGGACGAAAAAGAGCGTCGGAGAGCGGTTTTGTCGGAAACCCGTGTGTTTTGGCGTAACTCCAGAAAGAAAGGTTGCTTTGCAAAGTGGCAAAGGGACCTTGAGTGGAGGATAACGGACTTGAACCGATGACCTCTTGCATGCCATGCAAGCGCTCTCCCAACTGAGCTAATCCCCCGAAATTTTGGGCCTCTGGTCGATCCCGTAGGACCTTCAAGAGTAGCGGTCCAGGTTCACCCTTTTCCGTTAGGTCAAAAATTATCGAATCGGCTTTGGATTGTCAAGGCAACCTCGGGGGGCCCGCGGCGTTTCGATCTTGATGCCGAGGGTTCGGACTTGCTATCTACTGCGGGCTGTTCAGCTCAGGAATCGACTTCGCACCTCGCGCCGAACCACCCAATGGCGGTCGTTGAGATTGCCCGAGATTCTCCACGAAGGGTCAAGACCTTGGTCAAGAAAATGCTCCAGAAAACGTTGAATTGGAACGTCTTTCCGCTTGTCCGCCACCCCATGAACTCTACAGGGCTCTTTTCGGGGCGCTTTGCCAAATTCAGGGGACTGGGCTGGGGTTTTGGTTCGGGGCTGGGCTCGGGGCTGGCCTTTGGGCTGTTGGTTTCGACAGCGAGTATCGGTTGGTGCCAAGGGCCCGGTAGCGGGCCATCCGGGGGCATGCCGGCCTTCAACGAGCCCTCTTTTCGCGAACGGCTCTACGAGGCAGGCGGAATCGCCGACCGAGAAGTCCATAACGGCAAGTCGATTCTGGCCGTGGGGATCGAGGGCAACCAAACCGTCTCGGATAGCTTTATCCTTTCACAGATGCAATCGCGGGAGGACCGCCCGTTCGACAAAGAAACCTTCAACCGGGACATGGGTGCTTTGTACCGGACCAATTTGTTCCGAAAAATCGACTCCTACATCGATGAGACCCCCGAAGGAATTCGACTTCGTTTGATCGTATCGGAGCGTCCGATCATTCGATCGGTGGAGTTTCTGGGCAACGAGCGGATGAACGAAGGCCCTTTGAAAAAGCATGCGATGCTGAGCAAAGGGGACGCATTGGACCCCATATCGGTCAATTCGGCAAAAGGCCGACTCATCGAGCTTTACAAGGACAAGGGGATGAACCAGGTCGACATTCAGGTGGCCAAGGGGCTCAGGACCGGGGATCGCGACGTCCATTTTCTGATCAACGAGGGGCCTGTTGAGCGGGTCAATTCCATCCAGTTTTTCGGCAACAACGAGTTCAGCAGCGAGCTTCTCAAGGCAAGAATCAAAAGCCGAGATGCTCGCAGCGGCTTGACCAAGTACGTAGGCAATATCTGCTCGGATCTGAAGCTTGATGAGGATCGTGAAACGCTTCTGGGCTACTACCGAGCCTTGGGGTACTTCGACGCCAAAGTCGATTACCAAAAGAGCTACAACTCCGAGGGGGATTTCGTCGACGTGGCGTTTGTGATTTATGAAGGGGATCGCTACGGCGTGGCCTCCGTTTCGATCGCCGGGACCGAACGCTACAACGCCGAGGAACTCTTGCCGAGCATGAAGCTCAAGTCCCAAGAGCCATTTCTTTTGACGAAGAAGCTTCAAGATGAACGGTTTCTTTTGGACGTCTATGGGGCACAAGGCCATATCTACTGCGAGGTCGAGGGGGAAGTGGTCTACCAGCCCGACAAACGGATGGTCGATATCGTCTATAAAGTCAAGGAAGGGGATGTCTATCGCGCCAGCGACATCCGTGTGCATATCGACGGAGATTTTACCCGTCGTCATGTGGTCCTGCAGCCTTTGCGAAATCTCAGGCCCGGCGAGATCATCGACAAACGGGAGTTGGATGCCGGTCGCAGACGACTGGTGTTTTCGACGATATTCAATACCGATCCCTCGCGAGGCGAAGTCCCACGTATCGAGGTCAGCCCAGTCGAGTCCGACCGTTCTCCAACGCCGTAGAAGCCCTGGACCATCCGAAGGATCCACACGAGCCAACGCATGATGCAAACGACCAAAATCAAAGATCGCTCAAGACTCGCCGCGCGGATGGTCGCGGGTGTTTGCATCTGTTTGATGCAAACGGCGTTGGCCGTTGCCCAGTTCGGGGGATCGCCATTGCCACCCCCCACGGGCAACCCTGGTGCTTATCCTCCGAGTTATCCTCCGAATTATCCGCCTGCGACTCCACCGGGGTATCCACCGTCAGGCATGCAGGCCCCTGCCCAGTCGCCGATCATTCCCGGGCCGATGAACCAACCGATGCCCCCGCTGAATCAGCCTTGGGTGATCGACCCGAGTTTGGGGGCCACCGGAGCCCCACCTTTTGGATACGATCCGACGGTCCGAAACGCTCCGATCGACGTGTACGTATCGGAAGGGCAGACCGGACGGGTGTCGTTCGGAGGGTCGGTCAACAGCGACTTGGGGGTCGCCGGGCAGCTTGTGATCGAAGAGCGAAACTTCGACCTGTTTCGTCTCCCTGGCCGACCGAGTGACATGTTCAATGGTGCCTTTCGCGGCGCTGGCCAAAATTTCCGACTCGAACTTGTCCCTGGCAATCAGGTCCAGCGTTATACGATGAACTGGACCGAACCGAATCTTTTCGGATACTCTCCTTTTAGTCTTTCGGTCGGTGGGTTTTACTTCACCCGTTTTTACCGCGATTGGTCCGAGCAGCGTCTCGGGGGGCGAGTCGCCTTGGGCTATGACATCACCCCGGACTTGTCGCTATCGACCGAGTTGCGAGGTGAAGACGTCAAGATGTTCAATCCCCGAGTTCGTGGGGTCGAAGCCTTGGAGCGGACGCTGGGAAGCAACGACTTGTACACGGCTCGATTTCGACTGGCGCACAACACGCGCGACAGCCCGTTTTTGCCGACCGAGGGTCATTTGCTCGAGTTGATCTACGACCAAGTTTTCGGAGAGTTCGATTTCCCTCGGGGTCAAATCAATTTCAGCAAGTACTTTTTGGTTCGTGAGCGAGCCGACGGATCGGGACGTCACACCTTCACTTCGGCGATTCGAACCGGGTTCGCAGGAGCGGACCAACCTATCTTCGAAAACTTTTTTGCCGGAGGTTTTTCGACCTTGCGCGGATTTCAGTTTCGAGGGGCTGGACCTGCAGAAGACGACGTGCGTGTCGGGGGTCGGTTTCAGTTCCTGGGCACCTTTGAGTACATGTTTCCGATCACTGCCGACGACATGCTACGGATGGTGGCTTTTGTCGACTATGGAACGATTGAAAGGGACATCAATATCGATTGGAAAAACTTCCGAGTCGCGCCTGGTCTAGGGTTTCGCATCGCGGTACCGGCCTTGGGACCGGCTCCCCTGGCATTCGATTTCTCGGTGCCAGTCGCTTATGCCGATACCGACGAACGTCAAGTCTTCCAGTTCTCTGCCGGGATCACCCGATAAAGGGACCTGTGCAAAGGGTCATCTGCAAAGGGGCATCTGCTCAATGGTCGTCTTCGATGTGGACTTGCCCTGCTATTACGGACCGTTGGATTTGCTGTTGTATTTGGTCCGGCGCGAGGAGCTCGACATCGAGTCGATTCCCCTTGCGAGGATCGCCAAGCAGTACTGCGAATTCGTCGAGGTTTTGGCGGAACTGGACCTCGAGGAGGTCAGCGAATTTATCGATGTGATGAGCCAATTGATGGAGACCAAGGCCATTGAGGTCTTGCCCCAGAGCGCCTCGGAGAGTGCCGAAGAGCAACTCGCAGATCCCGATGCGTCTTCGGGCCATCTGATCGAGCGTTTGGTTCAGTACAAACGCTTTCGGGATTTGGCCTGTGTGCTCGACGAGCAGAGCCGTCAATGGCAGCTTCGTTATGGGAGGCTCCAGACGCACGAACCGCGGCGTCGGACACCGGATTCGGAGTTGTCGATCGCCCGCATCGAGGTCTGGGACTTGGTCAGCGCTTTTGGCCGGATTCTCAAGGCTAGGTACAAGTCACCCACGCAGGAGATCACCTACGACAACACGCCGATCCAGGTCTACATGCAAAGGATCCACAAGCAGCTTGTGGCCGGCGAGCCTCTTGAATTGCAGGACTTTTTCGAGCCTGGTATGCATAAAAGCGCTTTGATCGCTACCTTTCTAGCCACGTTGGAGCTCACGAGGTATCATGGGGTTCAAGCCGTCCAGATGGGCACCGATGGAGCGTTGGTGCTCTGCCGGGGTGAGGAGTTTTCCGAAGCGATTTTGTTCCCGACCGATCCCGATCTTGATCGACGCCAAAGCATACCTTGAACCAATCTGACGCGAACCGTTCTCCTCAGGATTGCATCGAAAGGCCGATCGATTGGCTCGAAGTCGATCCTGAGGCGTTGGCTTGGATCACGAGCATCGAGACGGCGGACGATCCGACCGCCCAAGCACAATGGGAGCTCGAACGCCAGCTCCTTGGGGCCCAGGAGGATACAGTGGCCCTTGGGGTGCTCCGTCGCTACTACCACCGCGAGCGTCTCAGGCACACCATGGCCAACCATCGCCAGGAGCTTGGAGGTCCGGCCTATCGGGCTTGTCTTAGCGATACGGCAAGGACGGTCTTGCGCTGTGCATGCGATCGGGTTTTCGCAGTTCCGGCCAGGCAAGACGTTTGCATCGGAGTCGTTGCTTTGCGAGAATTCGCAAGTGGGCAGATGTTCCCCGATAGCCATTGGCCGGTGCTGGCGATCTATCAGCAGGCCCAGGAGGATAACAGCGAGGTCAACAGCTCTGAGCATTCCGACTCGGAGCGATCCGCCCCTCGGTGGATATCCCAGGGGCCTTTGGAGCAGGCAGCCGAAAGGCAGATCGATCGGCTTTGCCAATGGATCGAATCGATCACCGACGGATCCGTCGCCTTGAGTTGGCCTTGTCAGATCCCAAGCATTGCAGCTTTTTCGGGGAGGGTAAGTCATTGGCGAAGTTTGCTCGATGCGTTGCCATCGCATGCGACGGCCTTGCACGCTCCGATGCTGCTCGAAGCCAAACAGGCAGGAGGGGATCGTGGGTTGTGCGAGCGGTTTTTGCAGGAATCGAAGTCGATTCTGTTCCCGTCGTTTTGCACCCAGGTCGATGTGGAGTACCTAGCCGGTTACTTCGGCGCGGGACTCAGCAAGCTTCGAGGTGCCGATGGTTCTCCATCGGACGCACTCGAAGGCTTGATCGCGATCGATTCGATTGTGCGTATAGCGATCCGCAGCGGATTGTCCCCATCGAGGCACGCGGCAAAGTCCGTTCCATTGCAGGACACTTTTTTGTCAGCGCTCCAAGAGGCGTTTGAAAAGGCAAGTCGTAGGGAGGAACCAGTTTGGCTCGATCCCGATTTGGCTTCGCGATGGTTTGAGCAAGCCTTTGGCTCTAGACCGATCGAGTCTCGGCTAGCCCAGTCGATTCTTTTGCCTTGTGCTTTTCCAACGGGAGCAAACGACTTGGAGGCACAGGGGGGTACTTGGACGGAACGGTCTTTGCCTCTAAGTGCCCAGCAGATGCTCCAGGAGTGTGCCCAGGAGCAGATTGCAGCCCTTTCGTCGAGGAATTGCCGATACCATTTTTCGAGGATCGTCGATTCGCTTGTCGAGCGAGTTGCAAAGACTCCAAGTCCGGATCTGACGTTGCGAAATATCGTCGCTACAGGGATGTCCCTCGGAGGCAAAGGGGTCCTTTGGGAGTTGTTCTCGAGCCATGCCTTGCTCATGGACTTGTACATCCGGCTCTGTGGCACGAGTCCTTATTTGGTGCAGATTCTCTTGAGCAATCCTGGGATGATCGATGATCTGCTCGATTCGCTCATGCTCGAGCGCATCCCTGATTACCAAGGTTTCGAGTCGGCGCTTGGGGCATTGAGCAAAGGGACCCAGCAGATCGAATCGGTGGTTCTTTCCTTTCGCAATGCGATGCATCTGGCCATCGGTGTGCGGGATATACTCGGCCGAGAGAACATCACTGAAATCCATCGGGCTTTGGCCGATGTGCATGAGGTTTGTCTCAGGAGCTTGGTCAGCCAAGCGTATCGCAACGTCGCTGCGCTGCATACTCCACCGCGAAACTCGGATGGTAGGCTTGTTGAATATGCGATCATGCTGATCGGGAAATTGGCAAGTCGAGAGCCCAATTACCATAGCGATGTGTCGATGCTGATCCTCTACGATTCATCGGTGGCAAGCCATGGTGTATTTTTTCAACAAGTTGCTCAGAAGTTGATTTCAATGGCCAATCGAGTGACTCGATTCGGTCGAATGTTCGAGCTCAAGGCTTGGCAGCCGATGGGGCTCCAGGGGTCCCCCATGGCTTGGAATCCGGAACTTTTGCTCCAAGCCATCGAGCAGTCGGATTTGCCGATCGAGCAACGGATGAATCTCTACACGGCCAGAGTGATCGGAGAATCGGCTTATGCGGATCGGTCCGAATCGACCCTCGAGCGATTCCTTCAAGGCCAGGAGTGGAGCAAGCAGCACGCCTTTGCGCTGGTCGAGTATCGCCGTGGGCTCGAGCTTTCGGCCTCGCCTGAGAATATCAAGCGAGGTTGGGGAGGAACCCTCGATGTCGAAGTTCTGGTTCACTCATTTTATGCCAAGCACCTGCATAAACCCAAATACCCGTGGCTTCGGGGGACCGTCGAACGCTTGGAGGCGCTCCGTAAAAGCGGGGTGATCTCCCCCCAGGTCGCATTGGTGCTGCGCGATGCATATCATTTCCTCAGGAGCGTCGAGAGCGGCCTGCGTTTGATGAACACCAAACTTCGCCATGATCTCCCCAAGGACCCGTTGGAGTTGTCCAAGCTGGCTTATGTTTTGCAGCTACCCGATCGAGAGCAACTCCTTGAGTCGTGCGAGCACTACCGCAGAACGGTTCAGGATGTGGCCCAGCGACATTACGCTCAGTGGCGATCGGAGGTCATCGCTAGTGCGCCTCTCGGCTCGTAAAATGGGGCTTCGACCCGTTTCTGGATGAATGTGATCACGACCCCCACCGAGGGGATTGTCCCCGGGTTTTTTCGAACATTTTAGCCAAAAAATGCTTGATGGCGTCTAAATCAATTTGATACGCTATTTAACGGTGGTCTTGGTTTGACAACGTATGTTTCCCTAACGGGCGATGAATCCAAGATTGCGTACAGTTTTGGCCCTCACATCTTTTTTGTTTTGGAGCTGCATAATGCATAAGTGTTTTACTCGTCTGAATGCCCACCACTTCTTCGCATCTCTATTGCTTTTATTTTGTTGCCAACCGTCATTGGCACAATCCCCATTCCATTACTCCCAGCCCTTCCTTATTGAGCGCGGTTATGACTATAAGGTTACCGCATGGGTAGGCGACGAGGAAGATACAGATCGACTTGTCTTTCCATATCAAACCGTCAAGCAACTGACACCAAAACGGTCCGGAGGAACTCTCGCACATGAATGGGAATACCTCTTATCACCATTTGCAAAAGTGGAAGCCTACGGCGCGACAAGTAAAACAATGGGCACGAGAGTAGGAAACAAGAAATTGAAAGCGACACAAAGTACAATCTCCTTCGCGTTTGCCGAAACGATTGAAGACAAGATGATAATTGATGGGTCAGAAGGCTCTGGGGGCGGACCGATTGGCGCGATTATTCTTGCGGGTGGCTATGGAGCCAGCATCAATCAGGTAAACGGTATTGTACCCTTTAGGCTCACGAAATACACAAAATTAAAACTCGACTCTCTCAGGCTTTGTCTTTCTGCAAGCTCACTTTTCGGGGATGGTGATTGTGGTGCGGGAGCCACTGCGACGATTAGCATCTTGCAGGATGTCAACGGAAACGGTCGCATCGATAAAAATGACAGCTCGATTTATAGTCGATCATTAACGAGCGTCCTCTACACGGAATCTGTCGAAAGCGACTGCCAGGAAATCGTTGACGACTTGTTTGAATTACAAGCCGGTCGTTATATCCTCCTGACGGAGGTCCAAAACAGACTCATTACTGAGCTCAATCCCGTCAACATTTATGACGTATTCGTGCACGTCGATTCGCTAAGCAGCGCATGCATTGCTTCCGGAAGTATATCAGTTCTTCCCACTCCGGAGCTATCAGCGCCCTGATAAAAACGGAGACCGAGGGAGTAACCTTGAGTTTACATGGATAAAACAACGAGCAAGAAGCGATC
>JAJTEK010000095.1 GCA_021299695.1 Pirellula sp.
ATGGATTTATCTCCTTCGATGCCGTCAATCGAATCCAGAACAATGGACCTTGAGGATCCCAACGACCAAACGATGGATCTTTCAGATCTGTCAAACCAATACGCAGATGGTACGAGAATGGTTGGCCCGTCGATGGCTCCATTTCAGGGTAAGGTCTTTGGAGGAACGAATGGTACGGGGTCCGATGGACTACCATCCGATGCTGATGTTCCAGATTATGGGACAAAAATCATCGGTGCGGATCAGGGCGGGCAAGATTACACGATGAACATCGATCCGGCTCCCTCGACGGGTTCCTCAAGCTCTCTTACCGGTGGATCCCTGGCCGATGACGGTACGATGCTTTTGAGCGATAGCCAAGCCGCTTCTAAAATGGGGTCTCAACCTGGATCATCAAGTGCTATCGAAAAATCTTCCTACGATCAAACGATGGATCTGAGCGAGTCGGCTTCAGACTCCAAAAATGGAAGCGAAGTCAAAAACTTAGTGACCGGTAATCGGACGGGTCAATCGATCCGAACCGGTGGGCCAACGAACTCGAAATCCATCGGAGATTCCAAGCAGTATCTTCAAGCCGAGCGAGCCAAGGCATCCGATGCGATCTACGAGCGTCTGACGGATCGCAGGATTTCTTATACGGTCGATTGGAACGACGATACGGCCGACTATCAGATCAAAAAGAAAAACGATTCCAAAACAGGCAAGATCGATCTGCACGTGCTGGGTAAGGGGGGAATGGGACTGGTCTATCTAGCTACCCAAAACTCCGTCAAACGCTCGGTAGCTCTCAAGGTTATTCGCAAGGACAAGCAAAGCGATTCCTTTATCAAGCAGTTTTTTTATGAAGCGGAAATCACCGCTGGCTTAGAGCATCCGAATATCACCCCTGTCTATGAACTGGGGCGCACCAAGGAAGGGGTTTGCTTTTATTCGATGAAGTACATCCAAGGGAACCCTTGGGAAAAGAAGATTCGAGACAACTCGATCGATGAAAATCTCGAGATTTTCGATAAGCTCTGCGATGCGATTGCCTTTGCCCACAGCAAGGGCATCCTCCACATGGATATCAAACCCGACAACGTGCAGCTCGGGGAGTTCGGCGAAGTCTATGCCGTCGATTGGGGGGTGGCTAGCGACCTGAAACGCCCTGAGTCCATTCGCTGCGCGGGGACTTGGCAATGGATCAGCCCTGAAGTCGCACGCGGGGATAAATCCAAGATTGGCAAGGGAAGCGATATCTACCTATTAGGTGGAATTCTCTTTCAGATCGTCACAGGGCATCATCCTCGGTTGCCCAAGGACTCCAACGAGAAGATGGGGCATGCGGCATTGGCCAAAGCCGCACAGAACAACGTGATCCAACCGACCGACTGCAAGGATCCGATGGTTGCAGTGGCTCTGAGAGCTCTGGAAAGCGATCCCAAAGATAGGTACGCGAAGGTCGATGATCTGCAGACCGCGATCCGTGCCATTCAGAAGGAACGAGCCAATATCAAAAGTAGCCAAGAGCTTACGCAAAAGGCCATTGTCTTGGGCTCCGAGGCCATCGAGCAAGGCGACTACGATCGCTTCAACCGCTCCTTGTTCGGTTTGAAAGATGCCATTGAACTCTGGGATGAAAACCCAGATGCAACCACTGAGCTTAACAAGGTTCGGCTGGCTTATGGCCAGTGCGCATTTGATAAGGGGGACTACGATCTTGCGCTCCAAACGCTCGATCGAAGCGAGGCTCAAGAAGACGAGCTCTACCAGAAAGCCGAATTGGCTCAGACGGCGGTCAAACTCCGAGCCCAACGCTTCCGACTGCTTCGCAATGCGTTCATTGTCTCGCTGCTCGTCGGTAGCGGTATCGTAGGATTGTTGGGGTGGAAAGCGGAAGTAGAAAGAGGAAAAGCAGAAGTAGAAAAAGGAAAAGCCGAAGTCCAAAAAGGGATAGCGGAAAAAGAAAAAGGCATAGCTGAACGCGAAAGAGCTGTAGCGGAAGATGCAAAAGATGACGCAAGGAAGGAAGAGAGGAAAGCGAAGAACGCGGAGCTGAAAGCTAAGGACGAGGAGAGGAAAGCAGTAATCGCGCAAGAGAAAGCTGAAGCCAGCGAGAAAATAGCGGTCAACGAACGCCGTAAAGCCGAGCTTCAACTCGCCAAAACTCAGCTCACCGAGATCACCTCCAAGCTCGGACTGGCTCGCTCCAGGATCAACGAATCGAACCCGAGTGGAGCTTTTGGATTGCTCACGAGCATCAATGATGTGCTAGAGAAACTCAAAGCAGAAAAGAAAGAGGCTCGAGATAGGCAAGATTCGAAGGCTAATCGCACCGAGGACAACGCGTTGATCACGCAACTGCCCGATCCGGACAACTGGGCTAAAAAACGGATCTCGCTTCTTGCCAACGCCGACCTCAAGGGGGTCAACTTGACGACCCAAGCTCATTTCCAGTCCGGGTCCTCGGCGTTCGCCTTGGATTCCAACCGCTCCGGATTGCTTGTCGCAAATCCGACCGGTGAAATCTACCGAGTCGCTCTCGACGGTACCGATCCTCAAAAAATTTGGGAAGTCAAAAACAAAAAAACTTGGATCGACTCCAAAGTCAAATCCGTCCGACGCATCGTCCCGTCTCCCGATGGAACCCGAATCTACCTTGCTCTCGACCGAGGAACCGAACCTATAGTCTTCGTCGATTTGAAAACCAGAGAGTTATCCCCCTATGACAGTGAGATACCACTAGCCGGCAAACTTCTCGCTTTGAGCCCCATTGCCCGCCACATCGCGACGACCCCACCGAACTACCTGTGGTACACAAGGAACGAGCCCGGTGCCAAAGGCATTAACGTGCCGACGAACGGGGAAACCATCCAAATCCAGTGGCTTTCAGACGAACTGATTTTGGCACTGATCAAAAACGGGGGAAGGTACTACTTAAATCTGATCGCTCCATTTGCTGGCGGGATATCGAGCGAATCAAGACCGATCTTTGTCGAATATCTTGCCCCACTCAAAGACGAAGTGATTCAATTTGCTCTGCTCGACAAGCAGATGCCAGAAGTGGTCTCGCAATTCTCCAAAGAATCCTTTGACAAAGCGATTGCTGAAATCAAAGCTGAAAAAAATCCAAATACACCACTAGACTTTCCTTTCATCGAAATCCTCGAATCACTCCACTTCGTTTTTGGTCAAGCCAACGGGAACTTGGTCCAAGCTCGGTTAAAAATCCAGAAGCCTAGCGATGAGAAGTCTAGTAAGCAGGAGCCTAAGAACTCGACCAATCCAATCCTTTGGGAATTCGTCGAACGGTTCCCGCTGCAGAAAAAACACGTGCATGCCATCCAGGAGATACTCATCGAAGAAAATCCAACCAGTTCTTCGGCGACCAATTCACCTGACAGTAGGAAGATGATCACACGCGCTGCCAAAGAACAGTCGGTTCAAGTTTGGACTCTGTCCGAGAGCTTCAACTACGAGCCAACGAACAAAGAAGATAACGCAGTCGGATCACAGGCCCAGCAAGTTTTTCGGATTTCTCATCTGCATTCCTTGACGGCAGGACCGTTGAAAGAAGATTCCGAGGACAAAGGAATTCTCTTTGCTCGCTTTGACCGAAACGGAGACGTCCTAACGATCAATTCCGAACTTATCGCCGACCGATTGAACGTCGCCGAGCAAATCGAACGAAACCGAATCGGCATGGAAAAGCCCTTTGATGCTGCCGAAGCTTTTGAGGAATCCACCGCCAAATGGTTATTCAACAGGCCAAACGACCAGCGAATTCTCTCGGTCGATGGCCATGGAGTAGCCGCTCTGTATGATCCTAAAAGCAACCATCAGGATAAAAAGTTCGATTTCGGACAGAGAGTTTCCTCGTTGAAAATCCGGCAGTTCTTAAGAGATGAATCGAAGGCCAAAAAGAATATTCAAATCAAGGAAGTCAGGAACGATTTTCAGTTTTGGGGACATAGTCCATTTGCGAAGATAGAGCATGTTGCCTTTAGTGCAGATGGAAGTACCGCATTGAGCTTGGCGACCGTAGACGGAAAAAATTCTGTCTATGTCACGGCGCGGAACACCAACGATCGCCCGGAATCTCTCACGTTTTCAGAAATCTGCTTGTGGGATGTCAAAAATCGACAATGGCTCGATCGCATCGCCTTCGAATCCCAAGTGAAGATCGACCGGCTAAGTCCCATCGATGAGAACCGCTTCGTCTTTGGAAATACCGAAACCCTGATGCTTATCGAGCGGGAGGTCTCCTCGCGACTCTCGGACAAGCATTCCTCAAGGGCAGTTCATTTCTGCATCAAAAACCCCAAGCATCCCTACCAGGCCTACTTTCGCGTCGACGGATTGGAAGGCGTCTGCTGGATCGGAAGCATCCCCGCAGACGGTATCGAGGACAAGTCTAAGCCGAGGTGGTTTGATCTCGATTCGAATCGATTGGTCGTCATTCCAGGTCCCGTTGCAGGTTGCTGGAGTAACGATGGAACTCGCCTGTATGTCCTAGATACCAAGGGCAATTTAATCCGATACGACTTCGATCCGCTTGAGGGTATATTGTCATCCCCGCTTGAAACCGCTTCGGTCAAGACAGCTTCACCGAGCCGATTGGAGGCAAACAGCAAGCTCAAGGTTATCAATGAGGTTTCCCTGCTCAGCCCGCAGGCAATCTACATGGGAATTGCTAAAACCGTCCAAGGGGAAAACGGGTGGTCCGACGAGATTTACATCGGTGCGAACGAACCACTTCAACGCATCCAGAAAAGGGCGTCGTTCGCGAAACCTGTTCACGCGGTTTTTCACCAAAATCAATCCCCCAACTGGGTCTTAGATGCTGCAATTTCCCAGGATCAACAAACGTTCAAAACAAAGATCGACCAACTCTTTGAACTGATCAACACCAATGAAGTCATCAATAGAGAAGAAGGCCGAGACGAAGGTCACGAACTGAGCCAGGTCACTTGCGACGCGCAAGGCGAACTGCTGATCCTCCAGTACCCCAAGGCTGCTTTGTTCCTTTCACTCCAGGATAGGCAAGCCCCACGTTGGCACCGGCTTGATCGCGATTTCTCCGGTATCAAGTCTTTCGAACTTTCGCCCGATGCAAAGACCTTGGCCATCCACGATGCGAAAGGACTGAACTTTTATCGCGTCGTCCAAAAGCCCGAGAACCAAGGGTTTGAACTCGAGCCTCTGGAATCCCCATTGCCAACCGGCCAACGCGTTGCGCATTTCGCATGGGATCCCCAAAGAGATTCGACCACCCTAGATCACTCGATGCGGTTTGCCTGCATCCTTGCTGACAACACGGTTCTCTATGCCCATAACGGACAGCTAAGCGATCTCGGGAAAATCTGCTCCATGCAAACCCAACGAGAGGACAACTCAGAGGGAAAGGCAATGGCCCAACTTCAAGCCTCGGAGGTCCAGCGCATCTGGTTTTTCAAAGAGATTCTCTCGGACAGAACCGTAGATCCTCCTTCGAAACAAACGATTCGATATTTGGCATTACAGACGATCGACCAGTCGTCAAAACCTAGGATGGTACGCTTCATCCAATTACCAGACCGCGATTCGAGTGTCGTGGCCGAATCGGTCGATTCATCCGTGCCACTGTTCAAGCAATGCGTCGATCTGGATCTTGGGCAATCGTTCACGGAAATCGTGCCAAACGAGCAGGGCGGAATCATTGCCACCGGCGATGAAGTCGGAAACGTCGCGGTTTATCTGGTCTCTCCCTACTGGGAGATTGCCAACCAAATCTTCGATGCCAACTCAGAAACGGACTCCTCGATTGAAGGTCTCAGTTTTGCAGAGCAAGGAGATACATTGGTGGTCTCGAATTCCAACAATCATCTGTTTGGGTTGCGGACCAAACCAATGACGCCTAAATCACCCGATCCCCCTCGCTGACCCAAGATCCATACGTGAGTCGGCGAAAAGCGAAGTAAAGCCACAAAAACCAAGTACGAATTGCAACAAATCCCACACACCTAAACCCAGCTTCCTTGAAACCGTCAGACTGTCGAATTGTCGGCATTGGGCTCAAGCCGTTCGGGGTTGGAGCGGGCATCCACGTGGCCTGCTTTCTGCAGGCGATATCGTAGGGTTAATGGAGCGGTCCTCGTCACGGCCTCGAGTATATGCAAAGCACTCGATCCAAACGTCGTTTCGTTTTTAAATGCCGTATCGATCGCGGCGCGGCGGGTGGCTTTGCGCGGTCGCGGGCTACCGCCTGCGCTCCCCGTAAGCCACCCGCCGCGCCTTAGGTCCCTTCCTGACCTGCTTGCCTGACCGGCTGGGGGATTCCGGAGGAACTCAGGGCAAGGCGGAAGCCGAGGCCGTCGCCGCGGACCGACGGGTCGTCCCCGTCACGATCGCCGGACCGACAAAGCGCGGCCTCGAGGCTCCAACAGCCGCCACGGTACACGCGGTCCGAGCCAGTGTCCGGTCCCAAGGGATCATCCGCATGACCGCTAGGATACACAATTTTGTAATCGTCGTAATAATCCCAGCGCCAGAGCCATACATTTCCAACCGGATGCATCACCCCCCAAGCATTCGGCACCTCGACTCCATTTGCCCCAATAAAATAATCGCCGGTCGAGCCTGCACGGGTGGCATACTCACCCTGCGCCTCGGTGGGGATACGAAACCGATACGAGCGACCATCGGCGAGCTTGATAACCGCACCCGATAGGAACCGTACGAAATAAAAACTGTCGTACCAACTGACGTACTGTGCGGGTAGCCGGGGAGTTGTCTGGACTTCTAGCCCAGGATCAAAAAGAGCAAACTGTTCCGCAGTGACCGTGAATTTTGCGATCCCAAACGCGGTCAGCTTGACATGAACTTGGCCTCCCGCTTTATTCCACGGATCAGGTCCCATCACAAATTCACCTGTGTCCCGATCAAGACGCAAATTTGGATCGTCCGAGCACAATAGCACATAGTTCTGCGGGTCGAGCAACTCGGCGATCCGACGTTTTTGGTCTGCAGTCCCTGTATGCTGCAAGCCCTCGAACCGATCGGTCAGTCTCTTGCGGAGTGCACTTGCGATCGTCTCTGCTGCCGTCACCCCTAATTTCGCCTGCTTGTCAAGAAAAACCTCCGCATGCCACATCTGCTCAGTCGGTCGGCGATGTTGAGGATGCATCGGGACATCGAAAAGCATCTGCGTCGCAGCCAGGTAATTTGCCTCGGGCGATCCATGCGGTCTTGCATCGGACGCAAGCGGCATCCACACGGCGCACTTCCATAAATTATCCCACTTCTCGTCACCCACATACTCCCTTGCGCCAACGATCTTGTCTCCATCGCCTTGCAGTTCCAGCTCCGTGGCATACTGGGTCAAGTACCGAGCCGCCCACATCTCCTGTACCCGCCGATTGCGAAACATCAACGACCGTTCAGTCATGTCCCCTTGTGTCGAGCCTTTGTGCAGTTGAAACCGCCTCGTAAACTCCTTACCCCAATTCCATAGATGCTCTGCTTTCGCTTTCGCTTTCTTGCTTGGATTGGATTCCTGATCGACCAGTCGACTTTCTACCAATTCCCAGATAGCCTCAATTTCCCCACTTTGATCTTCCGCTTGCACCTCGCGCCAGTGCCGCTTGATCGCCATCTCCAAAGCCACCGCACCGAGAACTCTTTCGATTTGATCGCCTAAGCGTTCGGTTGGAAACTCCGAATCCTTCAGATCTCGCCTAAGCGTGTCAATCAAATCCTGATTTTCCTTCTTATGAAGCTCTCTGCCGATCATGCGTTGCGCGCACTGCACAAAAAGATCGCTTGGACTGATCCAACTCGGCTCTTGTTCAAACTCCAAAAAGTACTTTGCAATCTCACTCAAGTTATACGGAAGGCCGAGCAATTCGGCCCAGCTCTCCTCCTCGCCTTGCAACGCACGTCGCCAATCCCGATCACCGAGGGCTCGCTGCATGAATTCGTCTTGCAAATCCTTCGCAAAAGGTTGCAATTGCAAACAGACAAATTCGTCTGGTTTGAAGAACCGATCTATCGATCGGGCCTCCTTCACGGCGTAATCACGCGATGTGATCACGAAGCGCACCTCGTTTTCATCCGATTGAACAATCCGCTCGAGGATTTTCCGATGGCGTTCGTTGAGCTCATCATACGCGTCGACGATGACTAGCAATCGACTTTGCTCGATCGCATACTCGAGCGTCCTTTGCCGACGTGTCTTGCACTTCACAGAGGATAGGCTCGAGTAGAATGTTCGCTCGATGCACTCAAAGGCTGGGTCTTTCATAAGAAGATCCAGCAAACTGGGTTCCTCAAGCGAGCACCGAGGCAGCTTGCCACTCCAATGGACCACGATGAAGCTTTCCTCCTGCCCAAGAATCGCTTCGCGGCTTGCCGGATGATTCATCAAGTGCTGCATCCGGTACGATGCGATCGTCTTGCCCGCACCGGCTTCGTCGACCAGCAACAGGTGCTTCTTGTGACCCTCGATCCACTCCTTGAGTGCATGGGTCAACTGGTTCTTGCGCTCCCCTGGAACCTGACGCACTTTCTCCGACTCCTCGGGCTGATCCTCCTGGATCGAATCTGCGGGAGCCCTGGTTCTTGCAATCCTGCGCAAACGATCTTCGCCGGGGAGATCTTGCCAAGCGAAAACGGGATCGACGTACCAATCGAGTCGCAATTCCTTGCTTTGCCTTTGGATCAAGGCTGGGTTCCCAAAAACCTGTTGTGTTTCCTTGGGCTTGGATTTCTTGCTCGAACTTGCATCAACAGCCGCTTGGCGAAGCGCATCCCAACGCTGCGTTCCGTACTGAGCGTAATCCTCGAGCCGCTGCTCTTGGATGCGTGCTGCCTGATACGCCTTGTCCAAGGTCTTCTTGGGAAGGCATTGATCTGCTTCGAGCGGCAATGCCGCCGTCTGCCCTTGAGCGACGATCAATTTCGTGATCCCGGCTCGCTTCATCGCGTCGGCTTTATAGGGAACCCCACCCACAACCCCCAAGTCGATCTCTTCCGAACTGAGTTTTGTAATTGGCTGGGGTACCACGAACGCGGCACTTGCAGCGATCTCCTTTCTCAGTAACTGGCCTTGCTGGGCCGAACGGAGCGCCAAAGCAAAAGCGGTCGTACCGCTATTGCCATCGAGCTGATTCCAAAGATAGATATGCCTTTGGTTGGTAAGGTATTTTTCCCAGCTTTGATTTTGCTGCAAGGTTTTATTAAATAGCCCGTTATGGGCTTCGATCTCAGATAGTTCCTTGTGCTTATAAACCGTTTTTCGCGAGTCCTTCAATGGCAACAGTACCCAGCGATAATCGCAAAGTGGTTCCTGCCGCGTCATGGTTTCGCCGATGGTCGCCAACCAAGCGTTCCGAATGCCTCCTTGAAACTGCTCGCTGACCCCATAGTGATAAGAAAGGTGCGGATGTGGATAAACGCAACCTGTCCCTGATCCGGGTTTCCCGAGCCGCTCGATTCGCAATCGCATCACTTCGCCACGCTGGTCGTTCGCATCGGCACCGGTGAGCACGAATAGGACCCATGTGTCCCCGGCCTTACGCTTGCCTACATCGGTGGATTCGGCTTCATAAACTCGCTCCAGTTCGCATCCTTTGCACAGCGCCAGAATATCGAGCACCATGGCGAGAGCAGGATCCATGCATGAGGTTCTTGCCGCTTCGATTGCCTCCTTGAGGGTCTTGGCCAAGGGTGCATCTTTGCTTTGGATCGCATGGAGCGCGACCGACCGTTTGGCAGGTATAAACTCGATACAATCCTTACAGCATCGGGTACCGAAGAAATCCCGGTAAGCCTCAAGGAGAAGTGGGAAACCGACCGTTAGAAAATCTTTCCCTTTCGGTACTTGATTGAAGGTCGCTACTTGATTGAAGGCATCAAGCGTTGCGAGCCTCAGTTCTAAACCCCGGAGCAAACGACGGGACAGATTGGTTTGGTCTGGCTGACGCGAGTAAGCCTGGATTCGATCGAGCAGAGTACCCTTTTGCGCAACAACTCTGTCGACATCAAAAGGATTGCCGATCAGTGGCCGGAGGATGTGCTGCGTAAATTCGATAGGGTTCTTAACATACTCGGCGAGGAACGGGCAAGCCTTTGGAAATTGCGGATGGGGGATCAGTTGGGTTGCCAACCAGTTGGCCGCAATGCAGCGAAAGCGTTCGTATCGATGTCCTGGATCCGAATCGTTTACTTTCTCGACAAAAGAGATCCTATTAGAGAGTTCGGCGACGAACATTTCTGGACTAACTGGCACTGTGGGCTCCCGTGCGACTGAGACGGCTAAACGAGTCGAACTGTTTTACCCAAGCGAACCTCTGTTTGCAAATTCCTGAGCGAAAAAAGCTTGCTCGATCTCGACGAGCAAGGCCTTTTGAATGGAGACCGATAGCCACTTATCCACCAGAGGAACCGCATTCAAACGAAAAACCCCGCGAGGCCATCGGCCAGGCGGGGTTTGATCCAAAGCGGAATCCGGCAACTCCTGCCCGGTCCACACTCGGTCAGATACGGCAACGCTCCAATCTCGACTTGCGGCGTTGATCCGTGCTTACCAAAGATTCTTCGGAACCGACCGATGCCATATGCGAAGACCTGGGCGATGGTCGTCCTGAAACATCCTGGAACAAAGGTCGTCTCTGCGAAGCGTGTGGGAATGGTCTATCGCCTCCGGGTCGAAGCGATACGCCACGATGAGGAGGGGTTTACCCGGGCTGATACCATCAGTCCTATCTACCCTCATCGCCATCTCGGACTGCACTTTATATGCAGCACCGCTGGAGTTACGCAATGAGAAGCATTGGCTCTCAAGTGCGCGGGGGCCTCAGTTCGTCCGGAGCCTATGGGTTAGCACAGGAATAGAAAACGTGGTACAGGCGTGCCCCCTGCGCGCGATATCGTAGGGTTCGTGGAGCGGTCCTCGTCACCAAATCCGAAATATGCAAATCACTCGATGCAAACGATCATTCCGATAACGTCCAACCATCAAGAGGACCGCGGAACGTACCATTCGCGCTGGTTGGGCGTTCCATGCGCGGTGGTGGGTTGCGCGGTCAATCCGCTCAATGGGGCGAAATGATGATCGTGGATTCGTGGGTATGGGCGGCTCGGTGAATGATTGGCCGACCGCTTCACCGCACCCTACGGAATCCTGCCCATGCCTCAATATCTCGCTCACCGTAGCATGGGCCTCTGGGCCCGTGCGTCGATTTATTGAGTGAGCACGGTCATCGCACGGCCTCGGAGGACCATGCTACGTTTGAAGCCGCGATGATTTCGGAGAAATCATCGACGTTGGTTTGACTAACGCTGCACATACTCGATGATGCTTGCTACCACCAGTACGGCCATGATCGCGCTAACGCCACCCCAAAGCCATCCCCATGGCATCGCCGCATAGATCCCTGCATTGATCGCCCCAAGCACCCATGCCCACATCCGAATGATGTCCTCGTTTGGATCTTCAACCCAATAGGACTCTCGATTCTTATTTCTCATCGCTCTGGCCCTTTCGAAGCTATTACTCAGGACAATCATCCGGTCAGCTCACCACTGGCTTTCCGGTAACAACCCGTTGCCCTAATACCTTTCCGAGAGGACTCCCTCAAAAGTTTCGATCGATCCACCCTTTTTTGAAGCTTGCGATCCACTAAGCGATTTAATGCTTCGATGCCAACCGAAGCCTCAGGTACAACCGTCCAATGCATTCATCGCTCATGCGCGATGGCAAGCGAATCACTCGCTCCTGATCGCTTCCCACAAACTCCATTTCCTCGCGTACGACCGGTATGCTGTAGCCCTGGCTCGTGACGCAGATCTCATAAAAACCAGGACGCTTAGTCCGCACCGTCAAGGTCAGCCCCCAAGCGTCCCGATCCAGGATCACGCTCCCGTATCGACCATGAAATTCAAGCGGCCGGAAACGATCCTCTGCCATGCGCTTCTTCATTCGTGGAATCCTTGGAAAAGAAAAAGTCAGCCACAACCTTGTGATCGTGGCTGACCTGCCATCAATCCATGCTCGCCACGCGAGCACGCTCCTCAAGCTCCCGCTGTCGCTTGATATCCACCGTGGCAATCTCGGTCTTGACGACCGCAGCCAATAACGGAGATCCAAGCACCACCGGCGAACTTTTGCCAATCTCCTCGCGGAGAGACCGACTGGGAGTCTCGTCCAACACCTTAGGCGTATCCATTGCGTTGATACCCTCCTGGAATGAATACCTCGGAACCTTCTCGCATCCGCACGCTGCAGTTGCGATCGCATGGGTTTATCCGATCCAAATGCCTCAGAAGTTTCGATATTGCCACCAAGAAAGTGTGCCGTTTGGGTCTGTCTAGCGAAACTTATCGTCCAATGCATTCGGATGATTCCCTAGGGCTCCCAAGCCCACACCGACACACACTCCATGGAATGACGCCGATGAAAACAAAGCTCTATGCCTTAAAGTTGAAACTCGCCGAGTTTCAAGCAGCGCTGCGAGGGGTGTTCGAGGATCACTTTGCCACTCTCCGCCTACGGATCGCCGAACAAGGCAACTACCTGACATTGATCAGCAGTGGCGATTGGACGATCGGCAAGTCGTTTCCGGACCCGAACCACGAACCGGTCTTTGCATGCTATTTGGTGATGAGTACCGCACCCCTTGAGGCGTTGAAGCGAGCCACCCAGGGGCAAACCATCTTGAACTTGATCGTCTCAAGGGAACAGCCTCAGCGCGTCCAAGTGATTCTGTACGTCGATGGTCGGGCTCAAAGTCTCGATCGACTTCATATCCTCGGCCCCGGGATGATCCGACTGAGTCCATCCGAGCGCGACGAGCTGGCGACCAAACCGACAAAACGCAACAGCCGGATCCAACGAGTCCAAGGTGCTGCCAGTGGGACTTGGGCGTCGGCCACCCTGCTGGTCGTCGGGGGAGGGTCGGGCGGAAGCAGCGTTGGGTTGCAGTTGGCATCGCAGAACCCGGCGAGCATCATCGTGGTCGATCCAGACGTTGTGAAGTTTCACAATTTGGTCAACATGCCCCATGCTCGGCCTGAGGATGCGAAGATGAAACGCCGCAAGGCGTACGTTCTAGCCCGCGCCATCCATGCCAACGCCCCAAGGATCCTCGTCCAAGGGATCGCCAAACGGATTCAGCAGCCTGATGTGCTGGAGTACCTGCAAGGCCGTGAGCCCATGGCCGTCTTCTCGTTCGTCGACGATGTTGCAGCGCATCTTGCAAGTTCCCTGCTTGCACAGCAACTGCTGGTTCCCCATGTTGCGATCGGGACGTTGGTCCAGTTGAGCACGGAATCAGGGCGCGTGGTCCAGCAGGCCGATGTGCGATTGCTAGAGCCGGGAAAAGGGTGCCTGCGGTGCGTGCCATGGATGCAAGAAGCTGAGTACAAGGATGCGATCTACGAACTGCACAGACCCGCAGGAGCCATGCGACGCGGGCCGCCAAGGACTTGGAGAGCCAACGGTCGGATCGGGTCTAGTTTGGCTCTGAATCAGATGGCAGCGGGGATGGCCGTTGAGCTCTTAGCCAGGTACTTGCGAGGCGAGGTAACGACCAGCACTTGGATCCGTTACTTTTCGGGTCGTCAAACCGCTCCGGAACTGCTTGAAAGCTCGGTGGGCGCAAGTTCGGAGTGCGAGTACTGCGATCCACAATCGCATTAACGGTTGGGTTTTCGACTGCGTTGTAGAAACACGATCTCCATTTGGATAAGTCCGAGGCGGGCTTGGAAAAGGTTGCGATTGGGGCATCTATTTTGGACCGAATGCCGGCAAAAGTTTTTTAAAAAAACTTCTTGGGAGCGAAACAAACCGCACGTTGGGCTCGGATGGAAGGTAGTTTAACGCCCGTCGGGTTTCGTATCCGCTCGGGAATCTCAGGCTTCTTTCAAGGGAACTAGCACTGTGGGAAAAAAGATCACGTCCAAGACTCTAGAAAAGATGCTGCTGGACTACTCGATCCGCCAACGGATCGCCAGCATCGATTTCGGAACCTATTTTCCGTTGCGGTCCCGGTCCGCGAACGCAACGAACCCGTTTGCACAGGCCAAGGCCAATCCGGGATTGCCGGTGGCATTTGAAATCCTCACCGAACCCCCTTTGAGTGGCTCGGTGGTGTGGGAGACCACGGCAAGACTTCCGATCCAGCCCGCTTGTTTGAATTCAGACGATTTCTGGTTGGAACCGGAATCGCCGTTGACCACCCTTGGTGCGCTTGGTGCGGCAAGTGCACCGCAGGACGAAGACCTATCGTCTTCGGAGCCCGAGTATGAGGAATCCGAAGACTTAGCAAGCCAACCGCTCGACGGAGAATTCCGGTTCTCGCTCGATAGCCAGGAGTTCAAGGTTTTTGACATCCAGACCACCCCACCGGATGGTTCTCGACCAAGTATCGACGTTATCCAACCCAATGGCAAAATCGACTACGATGGCAAACGCGGCAAAAAGAATCTCTCGAACCCAGACTCGACACTCCAGGCTCGCGTTGTCAAAAAGAGCAAGGGTGGCGAAGTGTCGACTGCTGACGACACTTCGATTTCTACTGCTAAGGATGCGCCTTCCAAGGATGAAGATTTAACGTCTCAACAAGTGCTTTACTTGCAATTGATCATTGAATGCTACGAACGACACAAGGAACGTTGGTTTCGTGACTACGGTGAAGACGCCTGCCAAGTAGGCATTTTTTCAGTCATTAAATATGTGAATAAGACGGCTCCTTCGGAATACAAACCTTCTTTTCGTAAAACGCTCGTTGAGGCGATCACCGATGAGGAGTTTACGGCTCTTAGCCGGATCTTGCGAACGCGGATCAAGTCAAGGCGAATTGATTTGATTCGCAAGGGATTGGCTTCGGGGGATCGCGTGGTGGATCACACCAGCATAGATCCGTCATTGTCGAGCGACGATGACGGGTACAGCCTTGCGAGCACGATTGTGGGGCGAGAGCTAACACCGGATCAGGCACTGCTGATCAAGGAGGAAATCCAATTCAAGGACGAGCGCCTTCGTCGGGCTGTCGAGCAGCTCACAGACCGTCAACGGAGAGCACTCGAGCTCAGATACGAACCGAACACCTATGAGCGGTGCGCTGAGGAGATGGGTCTCAAGCTAAGTGCATTTAGGTCACTTCTCAAACGGGCAAAGGATCGTCTGAAAGAAATCCTCATCGAAGAGGATAAGTACAAAACAGGGCGATGAGGACCGTGCAGCCTGACGGGTGCTCATTTGAACGTCACTTGGGACCGATCGGTGGTTCGATACACCCCAGTGTCGCTCATTCGAACAGAGCCTGCTCTAAGGCGAGATAACTGCTAGGTGGGCAGAAGCGGGTTTCGGGTCTTCAATTCGGGAAAGAGGGAGAAATCGCGATCTGCGGTCCAGAGCATAGCGATGCCGTGGTTCAGGCAGATCGCCGCGAAGGCGGTCGTCCGCGGAGTGGGTGGGGAGTAGATACGAGGATGGGTGACAATGGCAAGAAATTCATGCAGGGAGCTCCAAGCGATGGCCCAGGGGTTTCCGCTGTTGGCCAGATCGACCAAGCATGCTTTGGCGATGGTATGCCATTCGCTCTCTTCGCGGTGCGCGTAGACGAGCAAGTTGGTATCAACCGCGATCATGACTCCGGACTTCCATAGAGGGCATCGCGGATCGCGTCCCAGCCCTTAGCACGGAATTCAGGCTGTAGCCCTTTTCCTCCGAAGGTCACGGGCTTGATCAACACTTGTCTTCCTATGCGTAACCATTTTATCGGACTCTGGCACTGCCAAGCAGAAGGTCAAGCAGAAGGTCAAGCCGACGGAGCACAGACTAGGAAGATTCACCCAAAACCGCAGCGACATCAAACCCCGACGCGAAAAGAAACCGCCTAGAGCCATGGAAAAGTTGGCCGAAACGCCCTTGCCATCACCCCTCGATTTGCTTCCAATTGAAGCCCGTTGATCGCCAAGAGTCCCAATCGCCGAAGTCGAGTGCCACTATGGGTTTAGAAAGTCTTTTTTCGTTGGAAAACCGCGTCGCTGTCGTCGTCGGTGGAACCGGTGCGCTCGGCGGAGCGATGGCCAATGCGCTCGCCTCGGCAGGCGCGAGCGTCGCAGTCCTGGGTCGCAACGCCCAACGGGGCATGGAACGAGCCGAAGACATCCGCCGCGAAGGTGGCGAGGGGATCTTCGTCTCGGCCGATGCTCTGGATCGCGACTCGCTGACCATGGCCCGCGACCATATCGAAAATTCCATGGGACCGGTCGATATTCTCGTCAACGCCGCAGGGGGAAATCAAGCCGCCGCGACACTCCAGCCCGGAGAAGACTTCTGCGAACTTTCGCTCGATGCCTGGAAGGATGTTTTTGACCTGAACCTCATCGGCGGCACGGTTTTGCCGAGTCAAGTCTTCGGCGAATCGATGTTGTTAAGGAATGCCGGGAGCATCATCAACATTGCCTCGATGTCGGGAATCATACCCCTTTCTCGCGTCGTAGCCTACTCGGCAGCCAAAGCAGCCGTCATCAATTTCACCCAGTTCCTGGCCCGCGAATGGGCTCCACGCGGGATCCGCGTCAACTGCATCAGCCCCGGTTTTTTCCCAGCCGACCAAAACAAGAACTTGCTCTACAACGCCGACGGAAGTCTCGCTCCTCGCGGACAACAGATCATTTCTCACACCCCCGTGGCACGGTTCGGCTATGCGCACGAACTCGCAGGACCTACCGTCTTTCTAGCCTCAGCGTCCGCCTCGTCGTTCGTCACCGGACATAACCTCGTGGTCGATGGCGGCTTCTCGGCGACGACGATCTAAACGAAACTTTTTTCTTTTCCAAGTAACCCTCATTCAGGGTAACCCTCATTCAGGAGATCGATATTCACTATGGCGAAACTCGCGATTCGTAAGGACAATTGTGCACTGGATTTTCTCTCGCTCGGGGCTCTGGTCCATCGACTCGACCCCGGAATCATCCCCTTCCGAAAAGCTCGCGGTTTCGATGTGCATGTCTCTGGGGGTGAGTACAACGTTGCGGCAAACCTCTCGGACTGCTTCGGACTAAACACTGCCGTCGCAACCGCGATGGTAAACTACGGTATCGGTGAGTTGGTCCAAACCCGCGTCAAAGAGATGGGGGTCAAAACCTTTTACAAGCACTTTGAGCACGACGGTGTTCGTGGTCCAAATATCGCCACGGTCTACAGCGACCGAGGTCAAGGCGTACGTCCTCCAGTCGTCTATTACAACCGAGCCAACGAAGCCGGAGCGTTGCTCAAGCCAGGCGATTTCGATTGGAAGGCCATCTTCGCAAGTGGCGTGCGATGGTTCCACTCCGGAGGTATCTTCGCTGCCCTTTCACCGACCACCTCGGAACTGATCATCGAGGGGATGCAAGCGGCCAAAGCGGCCGGTTGCGTGACGTCCTTCGATCTAAACTACCGCGCTAAGATCTGGGCTGCCATCGGCGGACTTGCCAAAGGCCAGGAAATGGTCAGCAAGATCGTCCAACACGTCGATGTCTTGGTGGGCAACGAAGAGGACCTCCAAAAGAGTCTCGGGATCCAAGGCCAAGACGTCGAACACAAATCGGAACTCGACCCCGATGCATTCTTTAACATGATCGACCGGACCATCGAAAAGTTCCCGAATGTCAAAATGGTCGCTACGACCCTCCGAGAAGTCCGATCCACCAATCGACACGATTGGGCCGCAGTCCTCTGGTACGACGGAAAACGCTACGTCAGCCCAACCATGCAACTCGATGTCATCGACCGAATCGGCGGTGGAGATGGATTTGCCGCCGGACTGATCTACGGAATGCTCTCGGGAAGTGAACCCGAGCAAGCCCTCCGTCTCGGATGGGCCCACGGTGCCTTGCTCACAACCTTCCCAGGCGATACGACCATGGCCAAGCTGTCCGAGGTCGAAACGCTCGCCAAGGGTGGATCGGCCCGCGTCCAACGCTAAGCGAGGATCGGCTCGACGATCTTGCCGGCCACATCGGTCAACCGAAATGGCCGGCCATGGTGATCGTAAGTCAATCGCTCGTGATCGAGCCCCATCAAATGCAGGATGGTCGCGTGCAGATCATTGATATGCACCCGACCGTCGAGGCCGTAGTATCCAAAGTCGTCGGTCGTTCCGTGGGTCATTCCACCTCGGACTCCACCCCCGGCCATCCACATGGTAAATCCATGATGGTTGTGCTCCCGGCCATCGCCATTCTGCGCGTGCGGCGTTCGGCCGAATTCTCCACCCCAGAGCACGAGTGTCTCGGATAGCAACCCGCGCCGCTTCAAATCTGTCAAAAGACCAGCGATCGGCTTGTCGCTGACCCGGCATCTCCTAGCCAGCAAGCATTGGCGACCGAATTCATCCGTTCCCGGTTGACCGATCCCGTAGAGATCGAGTGTTTCTTGAGACTCCCCGGATAGATCCACCAACTTAGGAGTCTCGGTCTGCATCCGAAACGCAAGCTCGAACGATTCGATCACCCCTTCCATCTGCTGGTCGCTTTGAAGTCGCGCGAGTTGTCGCCGATTCATGGCCTGGATCCAATCGATCCGACGCCGCTGGATCTCAGGCGATGAGTGCAGATCCGATAGGTGCCGTATCGGCGACTTTGCGCCCGAGCCAATATCCTGGATCGCCGTCCCTTGGTGGATTGCCGGTAGAAAAGCGCTCGAGTAGTTGCGATCTCCCTCTTGCGGCAAAAGGGTAATGTACGACGGCAGTTGTTGATTCTCCGTCCCTAGGCCATAGGACAACCACGAGCCCATCGAGGGGACGACATCAAACAGATTTCCCGTATGCATCTGCCGGATCGCTAAAGGATGATTCGGGCTGTCGGCCTGGACAGCGCGCAGGACGCATAGATCATCGGCATGCTTGCCGGTCAGGGGCAACAGCTCGCTGACCATCAGCCCACTTTGGCCATGTGGCTCAAACCCTGCGATCGGTCCTAGCAGTTTGGTCTGGTCCAAGCCGACGGTCGCCTCGGTGTCCGGGAGCTTATACGGCAGGGCCTGCCCAGTCCGTTTGAGAAGTTCTGGTTTGGGATCGAAGAGATCCATCTGCGAGGGACCGCCGGACATGAACAGAAACAGCACCCGCTTGGCCTTGGCCAAATGATGCGTTGGTTTCGGTGCGAGTGGACCGCCAGGACGCCCTGAGGGCTCATCCCCAGAGGCTCGCGCATGTGCCTGCGAATCTTGCAGGATCGCTCGGAGCGCTAAGCTGCCAAACCCACAGCAGGTCGATTGCAAAATCGTTCTTCGTGTGATGCTATTCATAGAACATAAACTCGTTCGAACCGAGGATCGCATGGCACAACTCAGACCAGGCCGCAAGCGTCGCTTGCTCTTGGCTCCGATCGCCCGAGGCCATCGTCGAATCCTTGCAGAATTTCAAAAACTCCATGGCCGACTTCAGCTCGTCGATCTCCGATCGCGTAGGATCGTCAGCGGCCAAGCCGAAGTCCACCGGACGCGAATAGGCAGCTAGAATCACCTGCCGATAACGTTCCGCGTCATCCTCGGGGACTTTGGCTATCCAATGCTCAGCCATCTTGAGCGCCTGCTCTTTGATCATCGGGGCATTGATCAGAAACAACGCTTGGGTCGCGACCGTCGAGTTCGAACGCTGACCGGTGATGTCGTTCGGGTGCGGGAAATCAAAAACGCTCAGAATCTCCAAATCCCCAGAAGGCCGCTCCCGCTTGAGGGGCAAGTACACCGACCGGCGATTGCGAACCTGCGGATCGATTTTCCCTACCCATGTAGGGGGATTGACGTTTCCACCTAGCCCGGCGATGTTCCCCTCGAGATGCAAACCTAAGCTGGGGCCGCCACGGCCTTGATCCAACTGTCCGCTGAGCGTTAGGATCGAATCGCGGATCGATTCGGCCGTCATGCGACGCCGAGGCATGTGCCACAAGAGTCGATTGTCCGGATCGATCGACGCGGACTTGGGATCGTGATTCGAAGACATCCTATAGGTCTGCGAAAGGACCAGGCGCTCGATGGTCTTTTTGATCGACCAAGCGTCATCGAACTGTAAACGATTGGCGAGGAAGTCCAGAAGCTCCGGATGCGAGGGTTGCTCTCCATGCACTCCGAAGTAGTCGACTGTCCGCACGAGCCCTTGGCCGAATAGCTCCTTCCAAATGCGATTGACCATGACCCGCGAAGTCAGCGGATTCGACGCGTCGGTCAGCCACTGAGCCAATTGCAAGCGACCGCTTTGTTCCTGGGTGATCCCGTATGGGGTCGAGACAGGAACCGCCCCGACAAATCCGCGCCGGACCGTTTCGCCGAGCGATTGAAAGTCCCCACGTTTGTAGATACGGCAATCGGCAGGTTCAGGCAAATCGACCAGCGCGATGGCTCGCTGTTGATCGGGACGAGCGTCCTGTAGCCTTTGGTCCAGAGCGAGAAGTTCACGCTCGATCTGCCCTGCGCGAGGATCCGACGTGGCCCGTGGACTGCCGCTGTAGAACTGGATTGCAATGTTCGGTTGTTGCTCGGTCCCGCAATCGACCGCATGGGAATGGTTGATCCCGTTGCCGGTCCAACGAGGGATCGAGCACTTCGCATAGACATTCTTGCCGGTATGGGCCTGGAGTCCCTGGACCGAGCCGAGTTGGCAATCGGAAAAATCCTCCTGGAAGATAGACTTGCCATCGGAGGTCGATGCGATCGAAATATCATCGATCGCCCCTCCAAATCGCCCTGTGTAAGCCATCGAGGTCAGATGGAGCTTGATGGGTCCGGTCCCATCTCCTTGGTATTCAAACGAGGTGGATTGGAACGTCTGGGAATTCTCTTGGGAGGACCACGCCCCAGGTTGGGCCGTATGGTAGGCCAGAACGGTTCCATCGGCGCGAAGGACCTGAACCAAAACGCCGTCGGACGCTCCGGTGGCTTGGTTCGCATCGGCCCACACCGACGGGCCTACGGAGAACGAAATCCGATATTGCTTTCCCTCTTGGTTGGCCTCCAGGCCGTTTTCCAGCGTGATCGCGTTGGCTTGGTCATCCACAAGGCGTTTCGTGAATCGCTCGGATGCATCCTGCTTGTGGAGTCGTTCGAGTTCGATCGACAACTGATTTTTTCTCTGGCCGAGTTCGACAGATAGCCGATCAAAAGCCGCTTGGTCGGCGGGCAAGACCGGGAGCATGACATGGGAAATCTGACTCCAGACCCCAGGCCCGTCGTAGCTCGTGGTTTTGGTGCTGTGAAAGATCCCTGCCAGCGCGTAATAATCGGCTGTTGGGACCGGATCGAATTTGTGATCGTGGCATCGAGCGCAAGCGAGTGTCTGGCCCAAAAAGGTCTTGCCGATCTTATCGATTTGATGGTCCACCACATCGGCAGCCAATTGACCTTTGATGTAGTTCTGAAGAGTCCAAGGTCCGATGGCTAGGAACCCCGTCGCAACGATCTGCTCGCGGTGCTCCTGTTGGTCGGCATAGTCGAGCAAATCGCCAGCGATCTGCTCGCGGATAAAGCGATCCAGCGGCTTGTCCTTGTTGAATGCCTCGATCACATAATCGCGATAACGCCAGGCATCTCGGATCAAGACATCCCCTTGGACGTCCGCCAGGTCGGCATAGCAGGCCAAGTCGAGCCAGTGCCTACCCCAATGGTCGCCAAAGGCCTGGGATTCGAGCAATCGATGAACCACGGTTTCTTCGGCCCGATCCGAGGTGTCTGAGGCAAAGGCTTCGAGTTCTTTTGCCGTCGGTAGCAAGCCGGTCAAATCGAGTGTAACGCGGCGAAGCCACACGTTGCGAGTGGATTTTTCAGCGGGGGTTAATCCTGCGCGATCGAGTTTCTCAAGGACAAACGCATCGGCGTGGTCCAAGCACCATGCGGGATTCGAGGGAGTCGGGACGGCGGGGAGCTCGATAGGTCGCAAGGCCCAAAGTTTCGCAGGATCGATTGCCGGCCGTTGGGTTTGGCGGTGGTCGGCAGCTCCGTTTGCGATCCATCGGACGAGAATTTCGATTTCTTCGTCAGGAAGCTTTTGGTCCGGGGGCATTTCGTATCCCTCGTATCGGATCGCTGAGACGAGCAAGCTCTCCTCGGGCTCGGTGGCAACGATTGCCGGACCACTTGAGCCACCGATCTGCCAACCCGATTTCGAGTCGAGGACAAGTCCCCCTTTGGCTTTGCCTGCCGCATGGCTATGGCAACTCAGGCAACGTTTCTCAAGAATCGGTAGAACTTGCTCGACAAAGAACGCGTCGGGTTCATCCGCCCAAGAGGGGCTCGGACAGCACAGGCACAAGAGCAACGCGCCGAGTAGGGCACCTAAGCGACCGAGCTTCATTAGTTGGGATAGAGGTGTCATGCGATTAGGAGCACAGCGACTCAAAGACGCTGTGGTTCTCGAGCATCGCAGCAGGGATATCGGGGGGGGTTGCTCCGTCCTCCATCAGGCACCATCCGGTGAAACCTTTGGCCTCAGAGGCTTTGAGTTTCTTGAAGAGGGCAGGCCAGGGGTAATCGACTTTTCCGGGGCGCAGGTCGTGGATATGGACCGTACCGAGCCAGGGAGCGAGGGCATCGAAATTCGCATCGAAACCGGGTCCTACCAAGTCGGTGGGATTGCAGTTCCAGCAGACGACTACATTGGGATGATCTGCAACTTCCATAATGCGTTTCATGTTGGGGATTTCCTGCGTCCCTTTGCCATGGACCTCGAGCCGAATCTGCTGATTGGCTTTGGCTGCATACTGGCCTACGATTTGCAGGGACTTGCCGATCTGTTCGAGTGTTTTCTCGACGGGGACTTCCGAGGGAAGTCCATTCGGGCGAACTTTCACACCGCTGCCTCCGAGCTCGGCCGAAAGGTCGATGAAGGCCTTGGTCTCGTCGATGTTCTTTTCAACGACCGACGGGCTGACTGCATGGTATTCGCAAGCGCTGCCTAGCCCCACGAGCGCGACCGGAGAGTCGGCGAAGCGTTTTTTGGCCTCCGATCGCTGTGCAGGATTCATGCTCGGTTCGACACCATGGCGGTGCGTGCTGCGCAATTCGACCCCAGCGTATTTGGTCTGCTTGCACACCTCGAGCAAGTCGACCAGCGACAGATCCTTGCCCCATTGGTACGTCACCAATCCGAGCTTAAGCGCAGTGGCTGCCGAGGGAGACTTTCCAAACGCATGGGAGTTCCACATCGGGCTCATCGCTCCGAGCGACCAGGCCATTGTCAGACTCATCATTTCCCGCCGGGAGGGTCGACCGAGGGGTTTGGTCGAGTCGAAATCGAACATGCGATGGGCTCCGTAGCAAAAAAGAGGACTGCCGAAAGTGGGCGTTTTGCGTCCGAGCCACGCTCAAAGAAACGCTCGGCGTCTCGAATTTACACAAGTCAAATGGCACAATCAAGCACGAAGGGCTGCTAGGAAGGTCTGATCGCGGTCCTAATTGGTCAAAGTCGAGACAAAATCAGCCTTTTGGAGTATGCTCTAGGGGCGTTTTGCGGTCCGTTGAGTCGACTTGGTTTTTCCCAGGCCCATTGCATGAGCGAGTTGGATTTCGAGTCGATCTTAGGACCTGGGGGAAGCATCTCCAGGCGGATCTCCAATTACGAACTGCGTCGAGAGCAACTTCAGATGGCTCATGCGGTCTCGCGAGCCTTGGCAGACCGCAAGCATTTGATTGTCGAAGCAGGCACCGGCGTGGGTAAAAGTTTCGGGTACCTTGTTCCGGCCATCCTGTTTGCGACCTCCGACGAAGCGGCTTTGGAAGCCCAAGCTCAAGCCGAGCCACAGTCTCCAACCGCTCAGCGTCCCAACGAGGACGAGGACCCCAAAGTCCGCCGCATCGTGATCAGCACGCACACGATCAGCCGGCGTTGGGTCGGATCGACCTCCGATGGGAGTTTATCGAGCTTGCCGTTTCGGCCGAGCGGAATTCTCTGGGACGAGTTGTCCAGCGATTCGGGCAATTGCATGGGTCGCAAATGCCCGACCTTCGATAGCTGCTTTTACTATGCGGCACGCCGTCGTGTGGCCAATGCGAAGATTTTGGTAGTCAACCACGCCCTTTTTTTCAGCGACCTTGCTGTGCGAGCCCAAGGGGGGAGTTTTCTGCCGAACTACCACGCGGTGATTTTCGACGAGTGCCACACGATGGAGAGCGTTGCCGGGGAGCACTTAGGGTTGACCATCAGCAATTCTCAAATCGACTACACGCTGCGCAAACTCTACAACCCGCGCAACGACAAAGGGACCTTGGTCTCCTTGGGTTTGCGTCAATTGATGCAACTTAGTTTTGGATGCATGGAGTCGCTCGATGATTTCGTCGGAGCCTTCCTGGCCTGGGCGGAAACTCGATCGCCGCAAAACGGGCGGCTTCGGACCCCTGTTTCGGTCGAGACGGACTTGTGCAAGAAACTGCGCGAGCTATCGGCTGAGCTGGAACGCTATGGAAAGGATCTTAAGGACACCAACGTCAAACTGGACATGATGTCCGCATCGAACCGCTTGGCTGGATTGGCCAACAGTTTGGAAACATGGCTCCTGCAAAAAGAGACCGGATCGGTCTACTGGTTCGAGAAAAAAGAGACTCGCGGCACTGGTCGGATCTTTACCCGTTTGACACTCCGATGCAGCCCGTTGGATGTCGGCAACTACCTGCGCGAACATCTCTTTCAGAAGGTCCCGAGTGTCATCATGACCAGCGCGACGATCGCGACGAAACAAAGCGCATCGACTGAGCCGACCCAAGCCAAAAAAGACGATCCTGCCTTCGAGTTCTATCAGCGACGCATCGGAGCCCAAGGCGCACCGACTCTGCAGGTCGGCTCGCCATTCGACTACCCGAGACTTGCGCAACTGCACATGCTGTCCGATCTGCCCGATCCGTCTGCAGAGAAGATCAAATACGAGGACGCCATCATCCCTGCCTTGAAGTACTACATCGGGCGATTCGATGGACATGCCTTTGTGCTCTTTACCTCTTACGATTCCTTGCGTCGCTGCGTTCAGGCGCTCGGCCCCTGGATGAGCCAGCAAGGACTAGCGACGTATTCGCAAGCCGATGGAACGCCCCGAACCGAACTTCTCAGAGCGTTCAAGGAGCATCCTCGCGGGGTCCTTTTCGGTGCAGAGAGCTTTTGGCAAGGAGTCGATGTGCCCGGCGACGCGCTCAAATTGGTCGTCATCACCAAGTTGCCTTTTAGCGTCCCAGACCACCCACTGCTCGAGGCTCGCCTCGAATCGATCCGACAGGCCGGCGGCAACCCGTTTCGCGACTTCCAACTACCCGAGGCCGTCATCAAATTCCGGCAGGGCTTCGGACGCTTGATTCGGACCGCCACCGACTCGGGAATCGTATTGGTTACCGATCCTCGGATGTCCACGAAACCCTATGGATCGACGTTCGCCTCCTCGCTGCCCGATTGCCCGAAGAAAACCATTTCGGCTAAGCAATTCAAGGCTTAGAGTATGGCTAGCGATTTTCGAGCGATTCGAGTCTTGCATAAGCCGCGATCAGATCGCTCTCGAGCGACTCCATCTGCTTGGCATCCCGGGCCAACTCGCTTGCAGGTAGCTTGAAATACTCCGGAGTCGACATTTTTTCATGCAAGGCGTCCTTCTGGAGTTCGATCGCCTCGATTTTGCTCGGGAGGGTTTCGAGCTCGAGCTTTTCTTTGTAGCTGAGCCTCGATGCGGCGGATTTCTCGGCTGCTTTTGCTGGGGCTTTCTCGGGAACTTTCTCGGTAACTTTTTCTGCTGGCTTTTCGGCGGGGGCTCTGGAGGACGATCCTCCGGATTTCTTGGATCCTTTGCCGCTCGAAACATGTTCCTTTTGGACTTTGCTCTGTCTGAGCCAGTCATCGTATCCGCCGACGTATTCGCGGATCCCGTCGGGTTCAAATACGATCATGCTTGTGACGACATTATTGAGAAACGCGCGGTCGTGGCTGACGACCAATAAGGTTCCCTCGTAGTCGACGAGACGATCTTCGAGGATCTCTAGGGATTCGGCGTCCAAGTCGTTCGTCGGCTCATCCATCACCAGCAGGTTGGCTGGCTGAGCGAAGAGTTTCGCAAGCAGCAATCGATTCCGTTGGCCACCGGAGAAGAACTGGATCTTTGAGCGTGCTTCCTCTGGAGTGAACAGGAATTCCTGAAGGTAGCCGATCACATGCTTGTTCCTTCCGTTGACCGTAATGGTCGTTCTGCCGACACCGACGTTTTCCTCGGCTGTCAGATTTGGATCGAGCACATCGCGGTTTTGGTCGAAGTAAGCGATCTGGAGGTTGGTGCCCAGGCGGACGTTTCCGCTGGTGGAGGCAAGTTCCCCGAGGATGCCTTTGAGGAGCGTGGACTTGCCGGCTCCGTTTCGACCGAGGATTCCAATTTTGTCACCCCGCATGATGGTCAGGTCCAGAGACTTGACCATCGTTCGATCGCCGTATCCGAACGAAGCTTCTTGCAAATCGCAAACCAGCATGCCGCTTCGGTCTCCCGAATCGATCGCCAGTCCCATCGAACCGGACTTTCGAGGGCGCCCGACGCGCTCTTTGCGCATCGCCTCAAGCCGCCTGACGCGGCCTTCGTTGCGTGTTCGTCGCGCTTTGATTCCGGTGCGAATCCAAGCCTCCTCGATCGCAAGTTTTTTGTCGAACAGTGCGTCCTGTTTTTCCTGCGCCAACAACGCCTGCTCTTTGCGTTTGAGAAACGTCTCGTAATCGCATTCCCAATCGAAGAGTTTGCCCCGATCGATCTCGAGGATCCGATTGGCGATCTTGGTTAAAAATGCGCGATCGTGCGTGATGAAGATCAGCGTCTCAGAGAATCCGGCTAGAAACGTCTCTAGCCACAAAATCGAGTCGATGTCCAGGTGGTTCGTCGGCTCGTCGAGCAGCAATACATCCGGGGAGCCGACGACCGCTTTGCCCAAAAGTGTACGTCGTTTCAGGCCGATCGATAAACTGCTGAAGTCCGCATCGGGGTCCAAATGAAGTTGCTCGAAGACACGTTCGAGAGCTTGGTCTTTCATCCACTCATTTTCGGGCAGCTCATAGTCCTCGGGCAGTCCGCTCGATACGATCTCAAGGACGGTTCCACTGGTTCCAGCCGGCACATCCTGAGGTACCGAAGCGATCTTCAAACCGGCTTCCAACTCGATCCTGCCACTCTCTGGCCGCTCGAGTCCCAAGAGCATTCGCAGCAGGGTCGTTTTGCCCGAACCGTTGCGACCCAACAACCCGATTTTGTCCCCTCGCTCGACGCGTGCAGAGACCTGATCCAAAAGCAAAGGCCCCCGGAATCCGATCGAAATATTCTCCAACGCAATCTGCGACATGCAAAACCCTCTTCGTCGTAGGCCCCGTAGGGGTTAGTTCGGTTCGGTGAGCAAAGAACTGTGGTCGTGCACAATTTTCCACTGACCATCGATCCTCTTCCATACCAAGGAAAAATTACCGCGTGCCGGTTTGTCCTTGTCCAATTTCCAATTCCCAAGCGTCAATGCAGCTTGCTCATCGATCTGGCTCGTTTCCAAAGCATCAAACGTCAACTGGCCCATTGCGGCCCGGTCTGGATACCTGCTTTTGTAACGCTCATACGTCGCTTGCCAGCCGCGGGTCGTCTTGCCACCGGACGAGAAGGTCAAGGCCTCGTCGTTCCAATAGGCATCCATGAACTGACGGATATCCCCCTGGTTCCAAGCATTTTGCTGGACTGCGAGGATTCCGTGCAAGCGATCCCCTAGGCCATCGGCGATAATGCCAGAATCCCGAGTCGACTCATCGATCTGACTCGACTCGGCGATACCTCTCGTCGCGCTCTGGACGAAGGAATCCGGCACTCCAACGAGCCATGAAAACACCAAAAATCCACCCGCCCAAGCGAGCAGGGGCTTTAAAAACACCGAAAAGTACTGAGATTTCTCGCTCATCGTGCGCACCTTCAAAGCCGTCGTATCTGCGAAGCCCATCCTCCCGACGCCCGATGTTGTAACCTTCGTCGATCGCATCAGGAAGGGGCAGAACCGTGCTAAATACCCACAGAGGCCTCCCAAAGATTGCTCAAGGATCTGCCGCACTTGCGACTTTCGATTTCGCCAAAAGCAGATACACTTAACGTTCTATTCAGTTCGGCGAAGAGGCTTTTAGCAACCCGCCGTCGTTTCCTTTGATAACAGTCAGTCTAAAGCGGAGAATTCTTCAGTGGCATCTGGAAAGTATGTTTTTACCAGCGAATCGGTCTCGATGGGGCACCCGGATAAACTAGCTGATCGGATCTCCGATAGTGTATTGGATGCCCTTTTGGCTCAAGATCCCATGAGCCGTGTGGCTTGCGAAACGGTCGTTACGACCGGTCTTGCTCTAATCGTCGGCGAGATCACCACCAAGGCGATCGTCAACTACGCCGACATTGTCCGCCAAGCGATCGTCGATGTCGGATATACCGATGACGAATGGGGAATCAACGGCAGGTCCTGCAATGTCATGGTTGCCCTCGACGGCCAAAGCCCAGATATTGCCCAAGGGGTCAATGAAGATAATTCCGCCGGCAAGGACATCGGTGCGGGCGATCAGGGCCTCATGTTCGGATACGCTTGCAACGACACCGAAGAATTGATGCCTCTGCCCATCGCCCTTGCGCACCGCATCACCAACCGACTGACCGAAGCTCGCTTCAACAAGGAAGTCAACTGGCTGCGTCCAGACTCCAAGAGTCAAGTATCGATCGTCTACGACGAATACCAGCCCATCGGGATCAACAACGTCGTTGTTTCGACCCAACACTCCCCCGATGTGACCCACTCCCAAATCAAAGAGTATGTCATCGAGAAGATCATCAAGCCGTGCTTGCCACCCAAGATGATCACTCCAGATATCGTCTACCATATCAACCCCACCGGGAATTTCGTCGTCGGTGGTCCCCACGGTGATAGCGGTCTGACCGGTCGCAAGATCATCGTCGATACCTACGGCGGATGGGGCCGGCACGGCGGTGGTGCATTCTCCGGCAAGGATCCGACCAAGGTCGATCGAAGCGCCGCTTACATGGCTCGCCATGTCGCCAAAACGATCGTCGCCTCAGGCTTGGCCGATCGCTGCGAAGTCCAGTTGGCCTACGCCATCGGGGTGAGCGAACCGGTCAGCGTTCGGGTCGATACCCAAGGCTCCGGCAAGGTCAGCGACGAGAGGATCTGTCAGGTCGTCAAGGAGTTCTTCAAGCTTACCCCACGAGGGATCATCGAGTACCTCGATCTGCGTCGCCCGATCTACGTCAAGACCTCCTCGGGTGGCCACTTCGGACGCAACGAACCAGAGTTCACTTGGGAAAGCACCAAGAACGCTGCGGAGTTCGCCAAAGCCGTCGCCGGCTAGTCCCTGAACCCTTTAGGTCCATTCCAACCTCGGTCACCCCTCTTAGGTACCGAGGTTTTTTATTGCAGTCATGGCAACTCAAAACACCCCGATCCAACGCGCAATCGAAGGCCTCAAGTGGCTCGCCCTTTGCGCAATCGTCGTTTGGGTGGTCCGCAAGTTCCCTCAAAAGGACTGGGACCTGCTGGTCCAACAGCCAAAAAACTGGTCACTCCTGCTGCTGGCACTTGCCATGGTCCTGCTTGCCAACATCCTCAGCTTCTGGAGATGGCAACGCCTGCTGTTGGCATTGCAAGTCCCCATCTCTTTGTTTGAAACCGTCCGACTCGGATTCCTCGGTGTGGCTTTCAATACCGTCAGCGCAGGAAGTGTCGGCGGGGATCTTTTTAAAGCCATCGCGGCGGCCAACCGAAGCAAAGATCGCAAGACCGAGGTGATCACCAGTGTCGTGGTCGATCGCGCTATCGGATTGCTCGGACTCGTCATGGTCGCTGCAATCAGTACGAGCCTTGCTCTGGACCTGTCGCCTCAATTGACCACCATTCGAAACGCTGCATGGATCCTAAGTATCATCGGACTCGTTGGCATCTTTGGAATCGTAGGCTTCGGCAAATCGATGCCTATGGATCTCCTGAAAAGGATCCCTTGGGTCGGTGACAAACTGCATCGAATTGCCAAGGCCTGCCTGATCTTTCAAAATCGACCTCAACTTGCCTTGGCCATGATCGCCCAATCCCTAGCCGTCCATGCCTCGCTGACGGCCAGTTGTTGGCTGATCTCCTCGGCCCTCTATGCGAGTTCCACGACTCGACCGACCTTGCTGGAGCACTTCCTGGCTATTCCACCGGCACTCTTGGCAGGGACCTTACCCATCACTCCAGGAGGACTCGGGCTCCAAGAGGTTTGGATCGACCTGTTGTTCAAGCAAATCCCGAACGTCTCGAGCGAATTCTCAGGACTCATCGTCGCGACGATGTACAGAGCGATCCTGCTGCTCATTGCCCTTATCGGAGGTCTTGTGTATCTCTCGAGCCGAACGGATGTCCAACCCGTGGACGAGCCTTCGCAAGGGTCTTAAACTACATCCTCGTAGTCAACGACGTCCTCTTGCTAACAGGAACACCAGCTATGCTCAAACTCATGCTCGCTTTTTGCACCTTACTCACAGGATCCCATGCGATGGCTCAGCAATCTGCTCAGGACAATCTCAAAGCCTATCCGGCTCCGGCCGACGGGATGAAAAGGCTCGTCGTGTACCTTGAACCCAAGGAGGAAGAGGAAGACTATCGGGTCGAACTCATGGTCGGAAAAACGCTCGAGGTCGATGCTGCTAACCGATTCTTTTTCGCAGGTAGCCTCGAAGAGGAAACCATCGAGGGCTGGGGTTTTCCCAAGTACATCGTCAAGCAGATTGGACCCATGGCCGGAACCCGCATCGGCGTCGATCCCGATGCTCCGAAGGTCAAGCGTTTTGTGCGTTTGGGGGGCGAACCGAAGCTTCTCCGCTACAACAGCAAACTTCCTCTAGTCGTCTACGTCCCGAAGGACGCAGAAGTCCGATTGCGTGTATGGGTTGCTACCCCGCAACCCCTGACGATCAACGAGGGCTGATTGCCTAAGCGGCTTGGACCAAGCGGGAATGCTTGGACCACTCGATCCATGAAAGAATCCTATCGCGGTCGGGCGGATTGCCCCCGCGAAGGAATCGAAGGCCTTGCTTGGTGCTCGCAACGCGTGCGATCGCTTCGATGAGCGTCTCGGCAGAGGCTTGTGCAATCGACTCGGCCGTGGAATACCCAGCGGCCACGAGCAATTGAGCATCCTGGCCCCTGAGGTTCGGTATGCGACAGACGAGCATCGACTGGCTCTTCCAGATCTCAACGGTCGCAGCAGTGACCCCCTTCTCACCCATCGCCTGGGCTACGTCTCCGGATTCGGCCGCAAGCAGATCTCCGATGCTTTTGACCCGAATCGATTCGAGCTTTTGAGCCATCTTTGGACCAATCGTCGGTGCATCTACCACGGGGCTAGCCAAGTCGAGATAGAACTTCCATGTCGAGTCGGACTTGCCCGCATACACATTGAACTTCGCTACGGCTTGGCCCGCATCCTCTCGGAAATCCGGATCGTCCTCTAAGGCATCGTCCTGGTTTTGGTAAGCTGCATTGGGTGCAGGTCGAGCACTCCTTCTGGAGCCTCGCTCGATCCGATCCCAATCGAAATCCACAGCGGTTCCTGCCGTGTCGATCGACAAACCATGTTGCTGATAGACGGATTGAATCCAGCGTTGAAGCCTTGGCAACTCACCTTGCTGAGAGGTTTTTCTCAGCATTCGACCCGCTTGGGTTCCGAGGAACCGATGAAGTTTCTTTGCGATCGTCAACGGTTCGGTGCTCGCAAGTTGTTTCGAGGAGTACACTCCACAGGAGACCAATACTCTCGCGTCGAAGACTCGCATCTGTGGGACATTGCACATCAACTCGGCGACCCCGAGGGTGTTTCGCAACCACTCGGAACGCAATCCGGTGACGCTTGCCAACTTGGGTAGACTCGTCGAGACAAAGTCGCCAACCCGATGAACGCCCACGGACCGAAGCCGACGGATGGTCTCGGAGCCCAATCCGGGAATCGAATCGACTAGACTCTCCTTGGTCAAATAGTAAGTCTTTCCATGACGCTGATGCACCACGGGCTCGACCCGCTGCGGAACTTGCGAATCCTCTTGCTGAGCCAACCAGTCAAGCTGACGATTGACTTCGCTGAAGTCCGTCGAAACCGTTCCGGAATACTGAACCACCGGCGCACGATCCAAGACCGGATGAAGCCCCAAATCGGTGTCCGAATCGATGATGTATTGCGGCTTGGCGTAGCGCAAATTCTCATGCATCCGCGCCACGGTACCACCGTGGCCAGCGATACGTCTTGCGACAAACTCGTCAGCCGTCGTCAGCAGCAATTGCCACCCATCTCGCGAAAAATTCGAAACGACATGGAGGATTTGCTCCAACGGTTCGCCTCGGAATCCGTCGAGCGAATTCTCAAGCACAAACGGAATGCGTCCAATCCGCGATCTCGCCGCTTGTGCCAGGGCCAACCGAATCGCAAGGTCGACAAGTCGCCTCTGACGCGTCTCGCCCGAGGGCACCTGCGAGTCCAAAACGTCGTAACGAAGACCGGAATTATAAGCTTCCGAATGCAGGTACGAGGCCTCGACGGCCCAGGTCGGAAGCTGACGGACCGCTCCGGCGGTCAACTCCGACAAAATCCGTTCGGCCGATGGGATCAATGAGCCGCTCGTCGTCTTGCGATAGACCGATCGAGTCAATAGTGACGACTGCACTTGGGATAATCGCTGATGCCAACCCCATCGCTGATTCCATCGCTCGATCATCATCTCGGCATGCGCAAGCTGCTGATGGATCTGGGAGTCATCCCAAACCCCTTTCGGGGAGGCTGGGCTCTGTGCGTCCTGCGCAGGCCCTTGGGCAACCGGTTCGGTGCTGGTGCCAACTCCCAATGTTTGCTGCAAATTGTGATGCGCGACCTGATGCAATTGCCCACGGAGTCGATCCCGCTCGGCAATCCACCAAGTGCGATCGTGATCCACCGGATCGGAACTCCTGAGACGTTCGAGAAGTTGCGTCTCTTCGTCCTTGAGCGATTTGTAACCCTCATCCAACTCCATCTTCGCAGGGCAATGGACCCCTAATCTGCCTGCCGCCCACCAAAGCTTCTCCGGTGAGACCGATCCCAAAGGAGAACAAAAAACCATCCCTAAAATGTCGGCTCGCAGCTCATCCCAGCGACCGTCGGAGACCTCCCCCTCCCAGAACATGTTTCCCCGACCACCGATCCGCTCGTCGTCCTCTTGATAAGTCGCTCCGCTCGAGGTAGGTACGGAATGGGATGCATGCGCAAAAAGTGGCTTGCCTCCTACGCAATCGATCATCCGCAAATGCCCAGAAGCGTCGACCCAGGTGACCGAACCATCGATCGAAGCAAACTCCGAATCGTCGAGCTCGCCGAGCGTCTGGCCACGAAAAAGCAGGCTTTTGGTAAATCTTGTCAATAACGTGCTGTTGGAAACCAGCGGGGAATAGACGGCATTGAGTCCCGCACCCAACGGACCTACATGATACTGCGACGCAGCGTTCTTCTTGTCGATATCCAATCGTACCAAATGCATGGCCTAGACTCCTCCATGAATCCTCCTTGCCAACCAACAACGACGAATGGGTACCGTAGCATAAACAGTCAATTTGGGTAAATAGCAGAATTTCCAAGCTGCCCCGGGGGATTCGAACCACCGAATACTCTGAACACACGGAAAAAGAAAGCAGTTCCTCCCTGCCTTCCTTCCGTGTGTTCCGTGGTTCCCCTTTGGCTGTTGGTGGTTGCCCCAAGAGGCCTAGCGATCAACGCGCACCAATGATTGCTCCGACAACGCCCAGCAATATGACTCCGATGAGAAGGAACAAAAAGATCCAGACGATGATCGATGTCCGATAGCGAATGTGCGGCGTCGCCTGCATGACCTCTTTGTAGGCACTCGAAAAGACCATCTCCCCTTTGGCAGAAAGCAATAGATACAAAAGGTATCCAGAAATGATCGTTCCGCACGGGAAACCTAACAGACCAATCGCCGATACGACAACCGCTAAGATCTTCCCGGAAGGGTTGAGCGTCTGCATCGAACGACCCGCGAACAACTGCGCAGAGGCAATCGCAACAAAGACGATCCCCACCACGGTCGTGGTGATCCCTGCAACGAGAGGCTCCTGATCGGCACCAGCACCGGCACCGGCTGGCGATCCGCCGGCCAGGATGAAAATACCCAACCCGATATAGAAGATCCCACCTAGGATCCCCAAGACACCTCCCAAGGTATACAAACATCCAAAACTCTGAATGTTCGCCTCATGATTCAGGTGACTCTTGCGGATCAACTCCGCTTGACTCAAATCAACATTCGCATCCAAAGAAGCGTCGCCATAAGAAGATCCCGAGGGGGCGTATGGATTGTCAGACATCAAATAAGCTCCATTTGAACAAATCGAAACTAAGGGACTCGGTATGTCAGAGTACGAATTGTAATAGATTCGTAAGCGGTAGATTTACGCTCTTGGCCAAAAAATATGGGGACCCGTCTAGATTTATCTCAGAACCGGAAATCCTCGCTTGCCTGCCCATAGACCGGCAAATAGCGATAGTAAACCTCAAGGATCAAACAAGCCATGCAGGTCGAATAGAATCGACCTCCTACCTTGTTGGAATGGTCCCCCTCGAACATCCAGCTCCCCCGCAAATGGCCGCTAGGAGACTGCGTCTTGACCAACAGATCCCTCATATAGTAATTCCAATTTTTCCAGCTCCTCCCGCCGATCTGAAACATCGCTTGAGTCGCATAGTAGTTGTAATACATGTCCACGCCCGATGGACCTTGATTGGACAAATACTCGATCCCACTGGCCACGCTCCGAGCATCCTTGGTCTTGCCCCGAAAAATCTGAAGCAAAACGCCTATGGCCGTCATGCTCTTGGTCGGCTTGCCACCCCGATACCGAAACATGAACTCCCCGGCGCGATTCGAATCCAAAAAACGGTCGATTCCCTCCACCGCCTCGCGGGGCACAACCAAATCCGTCGCCGCCGCACTCTTTAACGCTAGTACCTGCCAGCCAGCAATCGAAAGATCTCCAGGTCGACCCGGATGGTAATCCCAACCCCCATCGCGATACTGGGCCTTGAGAATGAAATTGACCGCAAGCTGACAGCTCTCCTTGAGCTCCCCGGCCTGGGTCATCTGATAAGCCTCACACAGAGCGAGTGTCGCGATCCCATGCTCGTACATCTGCGCCGATGCCACCGTATCGACCCAATACCCCGAATCGGAAGTCCGACGCAAACTCTGCTGCAAAAAATAAATCCCCTTGGTCACCACGTCGCCATATTGCTCATCATTCTGCGTGTGACCTGCACCCAAAAAACACATCAACGCCAATCCCGTTGCGCCGAATCGATAAGGATCCTTGCCATCGCATCCGGGCACACAATTCCCATCGCACGAATCCTCAAAACTCATGCTCCAAGACCCATCGTTGAGCTGATGCCGAGCCAAATAATCCAGCGCCCAGGCCACGGCCTGCTCGCTCTGCTCGTTGCCCCCATTCTGCTGGACCATCGCCGAACGATTCGACTTGGATCGACCAGCTAAAGATGTTTGGGCGAATCCTAAACCACCTCCCGCAGCCGACGAACTCGCAGCCGTCGCGGCCTGCTGGGCTATTTCCAGGGACCCAATCAAGCCGCTGGTCGTTTCGTCGTTCTGCTCGACATACTCCGAGAGCCTCTCCTCCATCGACCGACTCTTGAGCGAACTGCTCTCCTGCACCGAATCGACCGGGGCCTCTTGGATCTGACTCGAATCGATCTGAAAACTCTCAAACTCACTCCCGCTGCTCTGGCCCGATTCAATCGTCAACCCCTGGCCCCGACCTGCCCCAAGCCCCACACTCCATATCGCCAAAACCAACAGGAATCCAAGATGGACGATAAAACTTGCCAGCACCGAAATGCCAACCCGTCGGCCTTGCACCTGAGCATGAGCATCCAAGCCCCCGTCCTGACCAGTCGGCTCGCTGTCGATCATCGCGACAAAACCCTCTCAATGGGCAACTCAAGTTCCAACCCTAGCCAACGGATCCCAATCGATCCGTCTTTCTTTCGACCATTCCCTATCCAAATCTCTATGCAAGCTTATTTGCTAGCAAACTCAATGGGGAGAATTCACTCGAAAAGTCGGGTTTTAAGCAAACTCTAGGATGGAGGTTTCACAAAAAGCTCCACGGCAAACCCGACCATCGCCAACGAGTTGAACAACCCATGCATCAGAATACACGGAAGAATGCTTCGCTGAAGTTGGTAGACGCGCGCTAGGACCGTTCCGAGAACAACCAAGGGTACCCAACTGACCCCGTACTCAAAATGCGCCAAACCAAAAATCAAACCGCTGAGGATCGCAATCCACCAAGGTGGGTAACGCTCGGTCATCTCCTGAGACGACGCTTCTGGAACGTCGATCGGATCTTGCCCATCGAGAGCCATTTGGCCATCGGCCAGAGTGCCACTCGTCAGGCCATCGGCCTGGGGGCGAAATCCGAATAGAATTCGATTCCAATCGAATCCATGATGCCGAATCGTATCTAGCCAATTGACCAACAGAAAGCGAAACGCGTACTCTTCCCAAATCGGAGCGAAGATCGCGGCGCTGGTAAAGAGGAGAGGAAAGGCCCAAGCCCTTTCTCGCAACGAGTCGATCACAGGATGCTTGTACTCGATCTGAGTGGCCTGGGTCACGGCGATGTTGACGGCCAGAACCAGCGGAATAACCCATAGAAAGACCAGCGAGCCGACGAACAGATCTCTCGGGATCAAGCCCGACCACATCCCGAGTCGCTTGGGCGTTTCCCGAGTGCGAAAGCAGGTCCAAAACGCCGATAGAACACACCCTAGGACCAGGGAAAAAGAGACTGCAAACATGAACCATGGAGAGTCAGGAAGCAACGTCTTGAGGTCCCCTTGGATCTCTTGGACTTGGGTCTCTTGCGCCAAGGCCTTGGTTTTGACCTCGTAGAAAAACAGACCTGCAATGGCGACCTGAGACACCGCGATGAAAGCGAAACAGGCCAGTAGGTCGACGAGTCCGATGCGGTCATGAACCCGATCTCTGAGCCATCCTTGCCATACCATGACGCGCTTCCATGCGACCAACACCCAAGCATGAATGAATACGGTGCCGGCAAACAACCCAGAAAAGAACAATCCGGCGATCGTGGTAATGAGCAATTGAATAGGGCTAAGGTCTTCAGGGTTCATCAGAAGGTTCGTCCGACTTGTTTCACTCGGTCTTTGATTTTTTGTTGCGAACAATCACCAGGATGTATTCAATCGCCGAGAGCACCGTCAGGAGGATCGAGCCCCAAATGCAGATCGGAACGATGGCTTTGAGCCAATCGGGAACCTCAGGCAGAGCTCTTAGGTACAGCAACGTGGCGATCACCGCAGCGCACTGCAAGACCATCTTCCATTTGCCGAGTTGCTTTGCCGAGAAGTCCCCCCCTTGGCCTTCGACCATCCCTCGCAAGCTCGTCACGAGCAGTTCGCGAGCGACAACCAAGGTGGCCATCCAAGGTGCCATGGGTGAATCTTTGGCAGCCGCCAAGGCGATCATCGCCCCGCAGATGATGACTTTATCGACGAAGGGGTCGAGGATCCGACCGAGCTTGGTGACTTGCTGGTATTTTCGAGCCCACCAACCGTCGATCCAATCGGTCGAGGCCGCGACCACAAATAGGATCAAGGCCGTTGTCCAAGACTGCGTCTCTATGCAAGCGCAAACCGCGATGGCCATCAGCAAACGCACCGAGGAAAGAGCGTTTGGAACGTTCCACGGATTGGTCGAAAGCGGCGAGACGCTCTGTGTCATTCGATCACCTTAGTCGCGACTGCGACAAGATCGTAAGCGTTCGAGGAAACGATTTCGCACTCGACCAAATCGCCCGCCTGTAGTACCACATCGTCCGAGGGGGTGACAAAAACACAAGCATCGACATCCGGAGCGTCGGCATACGACCGACCGATCCATGAGTTCGAGACTCCTTCGACGGGTTTATCGAGCAGCACCTCCAAGCGTTTTCCTTGTTGCTTGGCGCACCATTCGAAGGCGTTTTTCTGCTGGACTTCCATCAACCGTTTGCGGCGTTCCTTCTTGATCCGCTCGGGAAGATGTTCGTCCAAACGTGAGGCTGGGGTGTCCGACTCGACGGAGTAGGTGAACACACCGAGCCGTTCGAAATGCATTTCGTCGACGAATTCGACGAGCTCTTCGAATTGCTCGTCGGTCTCTCCAGGAAAACCGGTGATCATCGTCGTGCGGAGTACAAGCTCAGGGATCGTCTGCCGCATCATCGAAACCATTTCGATGGTCGACTCACGCGTCACTCGGCGCGACATGCGCTTGAGCACCGGGTTGCTCGCATGCTGGAGGGGCATGTCGATGTAGGGCAAGATCCGCTTGGACTGGCCAATGGTTTCCAAGAGTGCTCGGTCGATGTACATGGGATAGAAATACATCAGCCGAATCCAATCTAGACCTTCGACCTGATCGAGCTGTTCGAGAAGTTGTCTGAGTCGAGGTTCGCCGAACATGTCGATGCCATAGTAAGTCGTGTCTTGAGCCACGACGATCAATTCCCGGACCCCGGAGTCGGCCAAACGACGAGCCTCGATGAGGATATCTTCCATGGGCTTGCTGGCATGCTTGCCCCGCATCTTGGGGATCGCACAGAAGGTGCAAAGCCGGTCGCAGCCCTCGGAGATCTTCAAATAAGCAAAATGCTTGGGGGTGACCTGCAATCGCATGTGATCGGACAAAGCCCGAATAGGAGCGGGTCGAAAGATCGAACGCTGCTCGTCTAAACCGTCCATGATGCGATCGACAAGGTTCCCGATTTCATCGCGGCCGAAGACCCCCACGAGCCCATCGATCTCGGGACGTTCGGTCAACAGCGAATCGTTTTGGCGTTCGGCCAAGCAACCGGTGATGACGACCCCTCGGATCTTTCCCGAACGCTTGAGCTCAAGCATTTGGTCGATCGCTTCGAACGATTCCTTCCTGGCGTTTTCGATAAATCCGCAGGTGTTGATCACCACAAAGTCCGATTCCTCGGGATTCTGGACCAACTGGTAGCCGCGCTGCTGAAGGATCCCGAGCATTTGCTCGCTATCGACGAGATTTTTCGGACATCCCAGACTGATAAACGCGTAAGCCCCCCGTTTCCCCTGAATGCTTTCCGATTGGCTTAGGGGCGACTGAGAATCAGGGATTTGGACGATCGGGAGGCTTTGCATGGGTAACAGATAGACAGAGGCGGTCGAGGGCCAAGAGCTGGATATGCGAAAACGACGATGTGACGACCGGGACTAGCCCGGTCGTCACATAGCGATGATAGCAATCTGTTGACGGACTACTAGGCGAAAAAGACTGGAAATCCGCCCCCGAGTGGCCCTCCGGCCCGGCGAACTATACGGCTTGCTCGCTCGGCAGGCTATAAGGTGCTCGGTACTCGCGGGTCAGCCAATGGTTGGGGGCATCGTTTCCGACGAAGGTTTCGGCGATGGGGTCGAGAGCCAAGG
>JAJTEK010000219.1 GCA_021299695.1 Pirellula sp.
GACGCCTCGACGGCCCGGATCATGAGCTACAGTTACCAAGCTCAAAATGGGGTCGTATCGGTCAACCCTTACTTCCAGCCACACGGTTCTTTTCCGACCTATCCTCGCGAGAGCTTAGCAAACAACGTTCCCCTGAATCAGTACTTGCAAGGGCTTATCAGTGGGACGCTCGATGTCGACAACGACGGGGACGGCAAACCCGATAGCGTTTGGATCAATCCAAATATACAGACAATCCACGCGCCGGATGGTCGATTGCTCAAGCCGTTGGCGGCGGTGATGATTCAGGACCTCGATGGCCGATTGAATATCAACTTGCATGGAGATCGAGTGCAAGGCTCTGCGAATGCGAATTTTGGTGGCGGTGGACTTGGCTTCAATGCATTCGCGAGTTCCACCGGATTGCACCGAGACGGTACGTCGTTGTCGCAAGGGTTCGGGTTCGGTCCGGCGGACATTTCGCTCAATCCGCTTTTCGATAACAAACCAGCGTTGCTGACATCCAACAATGGGTATTCGCTGTTTGATTTGCGGTATGGCGCAAGGCCTTATGCCAATAGCGCATTTAGTTTGCAGGTAGACCGTTCCCCAGGCCGCCCTGGAGACGATCCTCAAAGTGCGCTCATGGAGCGAGAGATGCCGGCCAACGGAATTTATGGGCACGCGACGATGCCAGGAGGGCCGATGGGCCGTCGATCGAGCGTAGCGCCCACGTTGGACAAGCACGGCAATATTGTCTATTTGTATCCCCAAGTGCCCGATGCAACGCCTGAGACAGGGGCCCAAGGCTACCCATCAGAGACCGTGGGGGATGCTTACGAGGCGGGAAGCGGATTGCGAGATTACGGCGATAGCCCATTTACGCTCAGCGATTTGGAGGTGATTCTGCGACGTTACGACGAGGACGTCGAGGCCTTGCCGAGCGAGTTGAGAAACCGGCTCATGGCTGCCGGTTATGGAACAGGCTCGGAGGTCCATCGGTTGCTCACCACCTTGAGTGCCGAGTTGCGTTATCCCAAGCTGGCCGCCGCAGCGGTGATGCCCAACGCGAGCAATGGGTATGATCTTCAAAAGGATCCGGGCAACATGCTCGGTCTGATTCGAATGCTCCACGAGCAACGGTATCGCAAAAGAACGGTCCCCAATGCGGCAAGTACCGACGAGTATCCGCTGTCGGTCGCGAGTTTGAACGAACTGTTCCCGCCCGAGTTCAGCATGAACTTGCGTCTAAACCTCAATCGTCCTTTTGGCAACGGGGTAGATGATGCGATTGGAAACCAAGGACCCAATGGACAGATCGACGAGCCACTCGAGTTAAATAACGCGCAGCAAAGAGAGTGGAAGCAAAACGGCAATGGTGTGCAGGCCTCTGGTAACACTGGCTACTACCGTCGCGGGATCAACGACAGGAACTCAACGTCCCGGATCTACCTCGGTTCTAGGCAATTGTTGGCTCGCTACCTTTATTGTTTGGCTCAGTTGATTGTCCCCCGAGATCATCTCTTCCCGAGCATGGAACAGGTCTCGAATCAACTCATCAAGGACAAGCTTCGAGCCAGAGCCTTGGCCCAGTGGGCAGTCAACGTGGTGGACTTCCGCGACACCGATGCGGCGATGACCCGCTTCGAGTACGACATCTATCCATTTGGTGTACGGAGTGGTTCGTTGGATCGGCCAGCGTACTGGGCACCGGATCGATTGATCAATCCCGGCAACAACGGCAACAATACCGTCAATACGAACATGCGTCAGTACATCGGCGTGGTTTTTGGGATGGAGCAACCGGAATTGCTTTTGACCGAATCGTTGGCATTCCACGACAAGCGGCTCAGGGACACCGAACTCGACAATGGATCGGGCAAGGAAGTCGGTCAAGGAGACGATAGCTTTGATCAGTACCGATTCCCCCAGGGCTCGTTGTTTTTGGAGCTTTATGCACCTCGATCGACCTATGTCAACACCGACCCAGTGCTGCCCGGTGCGCCCTCGTCGCTCTATACCGTCGACACCGGCAATGGCAATCGGGTCAAGTTGTTGCTCGACAAGACCGCTCCATCGAATCAGGACTGGGGTGCTCAACCGGTTTGGCGAATTGGTATAACCGAGAGCGCCCCTCCTGGATCGAACGATCGGAACAAGAACCCGAACGTCTTGTACCAAGCCAACGACAACAACAACACGCGTTTGGCTTGGTTGGACCCCCAGTTCGCCAACGACACTGAGATCAACGGAGACCAGAACAATCCATCGGCGGAATACAACATCGGTTCGGGGATGGCTCAGCTTTTAAACAGCAGCACACCCAGTACGGAAGTCTTTGAGCGAATGGTGTGGTTTACCGAGCGATCGGCTCGAACCGTACCACGCGTCCCTAATTTGCGGGGTTGGGACAATGCCCAGCAAAATGCGGATCGCGAGTTCATGGTCTATTACAACCGCACGACCCAAGCGGGCGAACGGTTGATGCTCGAGGGGGGCAACTACATGGTGGTAGGCCCACGCCCCGAGACGAACATGGGATCCTTGGTCCACAATCCTCACGATGGATCGATATGGCCAGCGAAGTTGACGAAGAATCAGGTGGTCTCCACTCCGCCGATCCATTCACCGGGCCACCAATCCATCACGCTTACCGGGAGCAGTGTTTTGACAACCCTGCTCAATGGCGAGTCGATCAACCGCTATCGACCGGATTGGAGCGCCAACATCAAATCACCCGTGGGAGTCGTATGTGCAGCCGAGCCTCCGACGACCCCAGCCGGAAACAATCCAACGTGGAGAACCTGTTTCCCCAATGGAGTCGGTATCAATGTTTCGATGCCCAACCCTATTGCAAATCAGGGTTATTGGCAAGCTAACCTCAAGCCCACATTGGTTTTGAATTCTCAGGATCGACGTCAAGGGCGAGCGGACAATCGCTGGGGTTACGACGACCTGCCTCCAGACTCTTGGGTCGACTGCTCGAATGTCGGCACTTCGACATTCCCGGATCAACCGTTTGATTATCAAGCTGGAGTCAATCCGATTTTGAATCCGAGCAATGGCAACGCGATGAGCCGGACTGGAACGTATGACAACGTTCGAACGGCCTGTTTGCAACGGCTTGCAGATCCCGACTTTGCCTACGACCCGGTCAACAATCCTTACATCACCGTCGACTGGATTTCGATCGACTTGACAGTGTTCAATGGCGAGGCTCCTCGGGGTGATGATCCTCAGGACAACGGAGCCAATGTGGCTTTCCAATCGCGTTACAAAGACGGTGGGACTCGCAAGGATGCCAACAGCAAAGCAGCGCTTGGCACCAACCAACCGGGCACCAAGGCAGGATTGAAGGACTGGGGTTTTAGTTACCATTCGTCCTCGACGGCACAGTTTCGAACCACTCCTTATCAGGCGAATTTCGTGCCCCCGGACCCTAAACCGGGCAATGGACAGCAATTCGAAAGGTATCGATCGTTCTTTACGGCCCAGTTGGGGTACGCCTCACAGCAACCGGGTGACGATCCAAATACCCAAGTGATGCACAACAGCGCCACGACGCTCGGGTATGCCAACGTCGGTTATCGGCGTCAGGGCTTAATGGGTACTCTTAACGACACGGCCGACAATTACGATGGATTCGGTCCTCCGCAACGTGTTCAAAACCAACCTGAATACAACGGATCACCCCGAGATTTAACGTCGCCGATTTGGATGAATCGAACTTTTGCTACCGCCAACGAACTGATGTTGGTGCCGCTGACCTCTCCGGGTCAATTCGGGTACTACTACGACGCAGCCTGCTTATGTCGACACGATCAAGCGGTTGGATTTGGATCAGCTTCAATCCGCCTTATTGCCTAACAACAATCTGGATCCATGGGCAGCGCGATTCCTTCACTCGTTTGTTCCGGAGAACCACACGAATAACAATGAGAGGGAAAGTTACAAAGGTGCATCGTTGCTTGCACCTTACCATCAACTTCCGACGTACGTGAGTCCTGGCAAAGTGAATCTCAATACGATCCCTGTCGAAGCGGGCAATACCAGCAATGTCTTCCAAGGCTTGGAATACCTGTATACCAACACGACCGAGAGGCAAGGATTGCAAAACGCGTTGACCTCGCAATTCTTTTTGAACCGCAGGGGATTTTCAGGGGGGGGCGGCACCTGGGTCGGATTCAGCAATCCGAGCATGGACGCGAACTATCCGACGATCTTCGCTGGGGCTTACCGGTCTAGTCTAGCGACCAATTTGTATCCTTATGCTCCGAACCAAGACTCGACCAACCGAGCGCAGACGACCCAACGTGGCCGTTACTCAAGCGAGTCGACAACCTTGCGTTCGTTGGTGATGAATCCGATGGGCAAGGAGCAGCCGAACGCCGGAACCCAAGGAAATTTGTTGTTTTCGCCCTATTCGTTGGCCAATACCGAGACGGCAGTTCCCGGTCCGACAAGTCCGATGGAGTTGGCCGAGTCGCGTCAGAATGCATTCACGCGTTACCAACGGGCCATGAGGCTATCGAATTTGGTGACCGACCAGTCGAATGTGTTCGCGATGTGGGTTACGGTGGCCTTGTTCGAGTACGATCCGGTGACGGGATTTGGCAAGGAGTATGTCAACACGGCTGGAGAGCCCGAGCGAGAGCGAGCTTTCTACATTATCGACCGGACGATTCCTGTCGGGTTTTTACCTGGCGAGGATCTTAACTCGGATCGAGCGGTCATGCTCAAGCGAACGATCAATAGCAAACGGCGTTAGGCAACTGCCCGCGGCTTGCGCCCAGGCGGCTCACGGGTTGCATCACCCGTGAGCCAACCATCGCCAGCGGTTGGGCGATTTAACCTAGCCCGCCAGGAAGCTGCGTTTGGGCCCCAGCAGGCTAGCGATTTCCATCGGTGCAGCTCGACCGGTTCGGTGCGGGGCTTATGGCCATGCCCGCGGCTGGGCGCCTAGGCGGCTCATGGGTTGAATAACTGTTCCCTTTTTAGACCACCCCCCCAGGGTGACCGCCCAACCCGGTGCCAGGCACCTTTGCGATCCCTGAATCGGAATGCTGGCAAATCTCGTCCACTCACCCGGTGCCAGGCACCTTTGCGATCCCTGAATCGGAATGCTGGCAAAACTCACCCCCGTACCCGGTGCCAGGCACCTTTGCGATCCCGAATCGGAATGCTGGCAAATCTCGTCCACTCACCCGGTGCCAGGCACCTTTGCGATCCCTGAATCGGAATGCTGGCAAAACTCACCCCCGTACCCGGTGCCAGGCACCT
>JAJTEK010000220.1 GCA_021299695.1 Pirellula sp.
CTGCATGTTGGGGACATGGCTCACGTCGAGTTTCTCGTTGCGGTACTGCTTCAACAGCTCGGCTATGAGCAAGTCGCGGAACCGATCGGCCAATTGCCGAGGCTCAAACGCCACGGCTCCTCCGGCGATCGGGATCCAGACTGTTGGCGCACTGTCCGCCACCGATTCCGGCGTGGGATCGAGTACTGCGGTGGATGGCCCAGTGGTAGGTAGCTCTGTGGATTGCTTTCTTCGGCGTGGCGTGGGTTTGCGTCTGGTGCACGGGATCCCACCTGCCGAGACGATGGCGTGGATATGGATGTGGGTACGCATCTCCTGGCCCCAGGTGTGCAAGGTCATGATTACCCCAGGCTGGCATCCGAACGCTTCGCGGCTGATCTCGCACACGGTGCGTTGGACGGTTCGGAACAGGACGTTGTAGCAGGTGGTCGGATTGGCCAAGAACAGATCCGACAGCTCGTGGGGGATGGTAAAGACGGTATGGAAGTAGGAGCAATCAAGTTCCCACGATTGCACCCGTGCAATCCAGTCCTTGCGTTTGAGCCAGCCACAGCCAGGGCAATGCCGATCGTTGCACTGGGTGTAGATCATGCGCGAGCTTCCGCAGTCCGAGCAGTCGTAGCTGTGCGATCCATAGGATCCATCTCGGCAGGAGAGCAGATTCTCCAGCACCCGTCGCTTGTACGATGGGATCGACCAATCGGCCTGAAACGGCCTGGCGTAGCGTCTCAATACGCCGGTGACCGTCAACGTCGAATCGTTTCTTATCCCGCGTGGCATCAAGTCCGCCAGCGAGATCCCCTGCATGTAAAACGCTTCAACCCCTACTGGCTTACTCTGTGAGGATCGTGGGGAAACCGCAGGTGCAAGGTCGGAGGCTCGAGGCTGTAGTGAAGAGACAAGCATAAACCGATCCTGATCGGAAGTTGGCGACCTTGCATCACCAAGTGAATCTGCATCGTCATACATCTTGCCTGCTGCCTCTACGATTCGATCCTCGAATCGAGAATTTTGAAAAACTTTTCGGCGCGCCCCTTGTGCAAGTACCCAAGCCGCCGCATTCCTGGAGGCGTCGCACAAATCAACTTTCAAATGTGTTCGGAAATTCAGCCTCCAGGAATAGCGCGGCGCCCGAACTTGAGAAGACCTCCATCCCCCAATCGATCGATATTCCCCATGCTCCAGATCCCCACCCCAGTCGCTTCATCCCCGAGAGAAACCGCACCGAAGTATCCGCTCCAGAGGGCCATGGAACACGATCCGCTGGGCACTGTGATCGCCTATTACGCATCCTGCCTGGAACAGCATCCCAAAGCCCTCGCTGCGGTCGAACGGTTGCTGGGGATGTCGCACGAGCAAGCCCGCGCCGCATCGGTCGGGTTCAGCGATCGCTCGCTCGGGAACCAACTCCCGAGTCGACGCATCGTCGCCGGGGTGCGAATCCGTACCCAATTGGAAGAACTGGGCCTCTACAAGGGCAATGGTCGCGAGACTCTGCGCGGTTGTTTAACCATCCCCATCCGCGACCATGCCGGTCGATGCACCGGGATCCGTGCTGTCCGCATCGATGCAGACAGCCAGGAGAGCGACGCTTTGGTGCTCGAGTTTCCACGCAGCGCCGAGCCGGGTAATGAAAATCATGAGATACGCTCAAGCGATGCTGCCAGCGCGGTTGCTTCGGACGTAGCGCAGGCTGCTGCGGTGGATGCGACGCTTGCCCAGGCAACCGTCGCATCCACAGTCCCCGCACCCGATTACGAGCTTCATCTTGCACCCGATCATGTGCTTGTTCGGCGTGGGGATCGCGACTACAAGATCCGAGGGCTCGACAAGAACATGTCGTCGCTGACCTTGCGCGTCAACATCCAAGCCGCACGGCGCGATATGCTGCATCTTGATTCGATCGACCTGATGCGATCGGCCGCCAGAGCGGCCTTCATCAAGGCCACGGCCCTGGAACTCCACTGCCAAGAAGAGACCATCAAGAAGGATCTCGGGCTGGTCCTGCTCCATCTAGACGACCTTCGCAATCGACAAATCGAGGCGGCCAAGGCCACGCGGGCACCTCTTCCACAGATGCCCCCGGACGAGGCACGCGATGCGTTGGACTTGCTCCGAGATCCGAACCTCATCGGACGCATCGTCAGGGATCTCGAACACTGCGGCATGGTGGGCGAAGCGTTCAATAAACTCGCTGCTTATCTTGCCATCGTCTCTCGCAAGCTGGCCAGCCCCTTGGCGATCCTGGTCCAGTCATCGAGCTCCGCAGGCAAGTCGACCCTCATGGATACCATCCTGGCCATGGCTCCTCCCGAGGATGTCATCCAACTGAGCAACCTGACCAGCCAAGCCCTCTATTACCTCCCGCCCGATGCGCTGCGCCACAAGACCTTGGCCATCTGCGAGGATCAGGGACTCGCCGAGGCCGCCTATGCATTGAAGCTCCTGCAAAGCGATGGCCGATTGACCCATGCGACGGTCGCCAAAGCTGTCGATGGCAGGGCCGTGACGCAGTTCCACTGCGTCGAAGGGCCCGTGCAATTGTTCTTAACCTCCACCTCTCAAACCATCGACGAAGAGCTCCTGAATCGCTGTCTGGTTCTGGCCGTCGATGAGTCCCGGGAGCAGACCCATGCGATCCAGCAGCTCCAACGCCTGCTCCAATCCCGCTCCGGGCTAGAGAAGCGGCGAGAGGCCTCGGGGCTCCAAGCCCTCCATCGCAATGCCCAGCGCCTGCTGCGGCCCTTGGTGGTGACCAACGACCTAGATGCTACGCTCCCGTTCCCCTGCGAACGGACTCGCCATCGACGCGACCATGCCAAGTACCTGAGCCTCATCCAAGCCATCGCGCTACTGCACCAGCATCAGCGGACCCTGCATGTCGATGAGTCAGGAACTGAATCGATCGCAGTCGAGCCCTCGGACATCGCACTTGCCAATCGCTTGATAGACAAGCTTCTCAAGCAGTCCAACAACGAACTCCCCCCCCAATCCCAACGCTGTCTGGAGTCCCTGCAAGGGTTCGTCCAATCCCACTGCCAGCGCGATCGCCTGACTCCGCCGGAGTTCCGATTCACCCGCCGCAGTTTTAGGGAACAGAGCGGCTGGACCGACAACCAGTTGCGAGTCCACTTCCAACGTCTGATCGATCTGGAGTTCCTGCGCGTCCATCGTGGCCGTCAGGGCTGTACCTACCTGTATGAGCTCGTGATCTAGCTCACTTCGTGCCCCCTTCGTGGGGTGTTCGTCCGTATGCCGTTATGACCGCATGACGGTCTTTCTGAATCTCTGTCTGTTTTTCTTGGAATGTTTTTTTAGCATAAGGAATCTCGTGCGATGACACACTCGATGGCTTCGTTGTTGGAAGCGTACTACCTGGACCTGCGAGTTAAGAACTGGTCGGAGGGGACGATCTCCCGTCGCCAGTATGGACTCAAGCGATTCGTCAACTGGTTGGCCGATCGTTCGATCGACACGTTTAATGAAGTAACCCCTGAGGTGATCGAGGCCTACCAACGCAGCCTGTACCACATCGGGAACCTGCGCAATCGCAAGCCCTTGCGAGCCGCAACGCAAGCGTCGTACCTATCGACGATCGTGCATCTGATGCGTTGGTTGCTCAAGCATCAATACATTGCCAGCAACCCGACCGTGGAGCTGGAGCTACCCAAGGAGGAGTTTCGATTGCCGGTCGGGTTCATGAACGTCGAGGAGGTCGAGCGGTTGCTCAATCAAGCGGACGCTCAGACCCCGATCGGGATCCGGGACCGGGCCATGATGGAGGTACTGTACTCATCGGCCATGCGTCGTGGGGAGCTGTGCAACTTGAGCCACTACGACATCGATTGGGAACGGCGTTTGCTGACGATCCGTCAAGGGAAGAACAAGAAAGACCGGATCGTACCGATCGGCCAGCGAGCGGTGGATTGGCTGTTTAAATATCTTCAGGACGTGCGTCCGGAGTTAGCGGCGGGCAAGTTCGCGAAGCGGACTTGCAAGCGCTGGCGTCGGGACCCGACCGACAAGTTGTTCTTGAGCAATTTCGGAGCTGCGATGAATCCGGTGAGTGTTTCGTTATTGATGCGGGCGTACATCGAAGCCGCAGGGATCGACAAGCGGGGTGCGTGCCACATCTTCCGTCACACGGCAGCGACGCTGATGTTGGAGAACGGAGCGGACTTGCGGAGCATTCAGACGTTGCTGGGTCATGAGAATTTGAACACGACGCAGATCTACACCCACATCGCCATCGACCACCTCCGCAAGGTCCACGATGCGACCCACCCGGCCAAGCCCGACAAAAGCCCGGGCAGCGTAAATCATTAAAAACGGCCCTGCGTAAGCTCTCAGGTGAACCGTTCGCCCCCCCGTGCCGTGTCCAGGCTTAGGCCTGGGCACGGCACGGTCTTGGCGACTCAGACTCAAGAAAAACTGCGGTCTGCCGGTAAAAAAAGTTTGCACCGTGCATTGCGGATCCTTTACAATGCACTGCATGGTCGCTTCATCGATTCCCTGCAAATCATCGCCCTGTGCAGATCGCGCGCATGCTCGCGCGGGAGATTCGCACGTATCGAGTGCCATCGATGTTGCATGTCCCACGACTCAAAGCGTTCTTGCCATCGCTTCGCCCCACGAATTGCAAGGGGATTCTTGGCCGTCATCTTCGACGGGCACTAGATCTTTCTGTTGCAACCATCAATACTCGGTGACCGCTATAACGACATCGGCAGGTGCGGTCGCAGAGCGATACGCTTACTCAGCCTACGGCCAACCAACGATCTTGGATGCCTCTGGAGTCGCACTTCCAACTTCAAACTTCTCAATTCGCACTTCGTATACCGGTCGCGAATGGGACGCGACGCTTGGATTGCATCACTTCAGAGCAAGGTGGATGAGTCCGAGTGCGGGGAGATTTCTCACCAGAGACCCTATCGGGTATGAGGGTAGTGAATGGGGGCTTTACGAGATTTTCGAAAGCTCGAGCACTCGGTTTACCGACCCGCTCGGGTTGTCCTGTACCGATGATTACAATGCGTGTGACAGGGAATCAGAAGCAGACTATCGTCAATGTGTTCGTCTTGGCGGACGGATGTGCTATTGGAATTACCGTCGGGACCAAGCAATATGCACAGCGAAATTCACTTCATGCGTTGCAAGAGCCAATGCTCGAACAATTGGTGGGATTTGCTTGGTCGGTGTAGGTGGCGTCATTTGCTGTATAGATACCCCCTTACCTGGGCCAGCGGATTGCATAGGTGGTCCAGTAATTGCATGCGGACTTACCATGTGCTGCTCAGTTAATACCAAGGAGTAGCTGTTTATTCGTGTGGAAGTGCATTAATACACATGGCAGTTGGAGTAATCTCACATGGAACCAAACGCGAGTCTACAGGTCTTGGTCGAGGAGCTGAATACAGCGCTATCACCGACGGTGTTGACAGACCCAAGGGTTGCAATCGTTCAGGAAAAGGTTGCAAAAGTTAATTTGCTTATTCATTTTTCCTCTGGGGCCGAGAATCTAGAGTCGAGTAAAACTGAGATTAAGGGCTTGTATGCGTCACCAAAGCTATTGGACTACGTATTGGTGCTCGCGGAAATCGCCTATAGTTTGAAAGATGGTGATTCTCTCTCCTATACAGAGGCGATTGAAAGACTCCGAACTGGCTGGCCAACGGATTCGTTGCTGAATTCCGTTTGGTGCAATCTTGATACCAGGGATATTTCTTGTCGGTCTAGACCTAACGAATGACACCACCCCCACCAACGTTTCCGCAGGTATTCCGGGATTGCTACAGTTCTTGTTCTCAGTCCGAATGCGAACGAAATTGCAACAATCAAGTGGCAGCGTGTGTTTTAGGCACGGCAGCAGCATGCCAGTGGTTTCCGAAGTTCACACCAATTTGGTGGGATTGCCTCGGCAAGACGCAGATCGTTTGCTGGTCCGGTTGGGCTGGTTGTCAACTGTCGTGCAATCGATGTAAGAACCCTTAGGATCAGAATGAAATCAATCATCGGTTATTCGTGGCTTATCGTAACTGCAATCGTAATGGTTGCAGTGCTGGCGTTCGACCTAGGGCAAGCGGAAACTATCCTTCTTTTTGCGTATTTCCCAGTTAGTATGCTATTGATTTTTTTGGGAACTCAACTGTCGAAGGGGCGTCCCTAGGTGGTGGAATTCCGAGTGACTGCCTAAACAAGAAGTCATTTGAGCCAGGTTACAACCCTTCTTTTGGTGGATCATGAACATGGAGGAAACTGAAGTTAAATGTAATGAGAAAAAGACATTTCAATTTAGTTTGCGAGGGATATTTGGGTTTATGATGTTTGTCGCTGCATTCGCCTCATTACTTCTTGATCTCCCCGCGAGACCTGGACTAGTAATTTTGTTGCTCATTGCAGGTCTTGTGTTTTCAGCTCTATTGGAGCTTCCGAAATTATTAATTTACCTGCTCAAGAAATAAAACGAGTTGTTTAGCAAGAACGAACGAATTGTTAAAGAGTAAGGTGGATCGTCCACCTAAAGACTAACGCTCCATCAGTCAACGACAGTCCGCCAGAGCGGTGAGGGACCATGGGCCTGGCCCGAGGAGGGTCGGTTGACCGGGAGTAGCAATGGAGTGCATCAAGCGTCAGAGGGACGCGATGCGTTGGGCGTCAGAATCGAAGCGCTCGCGATTATTTTGGAGCCTGCGCGGTCTTACTCAGGCGGCGATCCATCCGAAAACAGCCAAGGCTAACCACGGAGACGCGGAGACGCGGAGAAAAACAGACTAGGCAGTAGGTCGTGCTTTGCGCCTTTGCGAGAGCTCAGGAACCCCGGCAGCAACCAGGGAACGCCAGAAGCGGGTTTCTCGCCAAGGCGCCAAGCTCGCAAAGGATCAAAGCAACAATCGATCCAGTCAAAAAACGAGTCAGGTTCAACGCGTATCGTGTACAATCACTGAAGTTTGTGTGGAGAGGGAGTTCAACAAGCGGGGGATGAACGGAATGCCCATCGAGATAGACCCAA
>JAJTEK010000096.1 GCA_021299695.1 Pirellula sp.
CCGTCTTTACCGGGCAGGATCTCAACAAAAGCGCCGAAGTCACGGACGCTCGTAACGACCCCATCGTAAATCTTGCCGATCTGAACCGTTGCGGTGCAGGCTTCGACACGGCTCAAAGCGGCCTTTGCCGAATCGGCGTCGGCGCTTGCGACTGTGACATTTCCTTCGTCATCGACATCGATCGACGCGCCGGTGTCTTCTTGGATCGAGCGGATGTTTTTGCCGCCAGGTCCGATCAGCAAACCGATCTTGTCAGGATCGATTTTCGTTCGAAGCAACCTAGGTGCATATCGGCTGATTTCGGTTCGGGGTCGAGGGATGCAGGTGAGCATCTTGCGCAGGATCTCGATGCGGGCATCGCGAGCTTGCTTAAGAGTCGCTCGGATGATGTCTTCACTGATCCCGTCGATCTTCAGGTCCAATTGGATGCCTGTGATCCCATTTTGGGTTCCAGCAATTTTGAAGTCCATATCGCCGTGGTGATCTTCGTCGCCGATGATGTCCGTCAGGAGCACGAAGTTATCTTTGTCGCGGACCAATCCGATGCTGATCCCGGCGACTGGGTTGGTGATCGGAACGCCTGCGGCCATGAGACCTAAGCAACCGCCGCAGACCGAGGCCATCGAGGAGGAGCCATTGCTCTCGAGAATATCGCTGATGACCCGAACGGTGTAAGGGAAATCATCGACATCGGGCAGGACCGCTTCGAGCGATCGTTCTGCGAGCATTCCGTGTCCGATCTCGCGTCGGCCTGGGCCACGGTTCGGCTTGCATTCCCCGACTGAGAACGGTGGGAAGTTGTAATCGAGCATGAACTTCTTGCTGTACTCGTCCATCAACCCATCTACCCGTTGCTCATCGCGAGGGGTACCGAGGGTCACGGTGATGAAAGCTTGGGTTTCACCCCGTTGGAACAGTGCCGTTCCGTGGGTTCGTGGCAGAAGGTCTGTTTCGCAATGGATCGCGCGGAGACTCTTGGAATCGCGCCCGTCGCTGCGGGTACCGGCGAGGATCAGATCGCGAACGATCTGATTTTCCAGGGTGTGCCAAGCTCGGTTCACAACGCTCGGTTCCAGGGCGTCTGGGGCCGATGCATCTGGGATCATTTCGGCCAAGGCAGCTTGACGAAGTAGTCCACAAGCTTCGTTGCGAGCTTGCTTGCCATCGATTTGCTTGGCTTCCTTGAATCGAGCGTAATAGCGATCCTTCAAGGTTGCGATCAATGCTGAATCGTCGGGAGAGACGAAGGTGACTCGCTGGGGGTTGACCTTAGCGAGCAATTCCTTTTGTAGATCGAGAACTTCGCGACAAACGCCGTGGGCGTACTTGATCGCCTCGAGCATCTCGTTTTCGGGGATCTCATGGCCAAAGCCTTCGATCATCACCACTTCTCGATCGTTTGCCGAGACGATCATATCCAGATCGCTTTCCTCGAGTTGGCGAACGGTTGGGAATGGGATGAACTTACCATCGGTTCGCCCGATCCGAACCGATGCGATCGGACCTTGGAACGGCAGGGTGCTGACGTAGGCGGCGCAAGCCGCACCGTTCATGGCAAGAACGTCGGCATCGTTCTGGGTATCGGAGCTCAAAACCATGCACTGGATTTGGACTTCGTTAAGGAATCCTTCGGGGAACAAGGGCCGAATCGGACGGTCGACCAATCGGCTCGTCAGAGTCTCTTTGGTCGTCGGGCGCCCTTCGCGTTTGAGAAAGCCCCCGGGGAACTTGCCCGCCGCTGCAAAGCGTTCGCGGTAATCGCAAGTCAGTGGGAAGAAATCTGTTCCAGGACGCGATGGTCCGGTGGTCACCGCGTTGAGGACAACGGTGTCCCCATATTGGGCCAAAATACAAGCTTCGGCTTGCTTGGCCAGTTGACCGGTTTCGAAGGACAAAACCGAATCGCCAATCTTTTTCTCTACTCGAATCTTCACAATATTAAATCCTCATGACAAACCTACAACAAACTGAATTCATTCCAACAGGGGATCGCCAGCGGTTCCCTACACACGCCCAGGCGATTTAAAACAACTTGACAACACTCTTTCGTAACTTGTTCCTACACTCTTTTCAAAGCCCGCCTAATTCTTTGGCTCGCACAGAACCACAACGGTCCGCTGCACAACTTGCGAGTCTTGCTCAGATCGTTCTTTCTGCTAGATCGTTCGACTGGATCGCTCTGCCTTGATCCTCAATGGCTTTGTGCCCGGCTTTTTTGATTCATGGGTGCGATCCGTCGAGGGATCACTGTTTCTTTGACGATTTCTCGCACGTTCGCACATGTCGTCGCGAGACGTCTCTAAGGCCAAACTGTGCAAGCCCTACCTTGCAGGCCCTGCTGCCTCACCGACCGGAATCCCTTTCAAGCCGGTCCAAGCGTACTTACTCGATTTCCCTTCCTATTCCTTGCCGATCCTAACTTCGTCGCTGCGACCGTCATGACTGCGGTTCGTCGGCAGTCATTGCAAAAAGACACGCGAACAACCTGTTGAGAGGCCCACACCTACGAAGGGCAACCGCCCAGTCTCCTACCACCATCGGTTTGCAGGCTTCCCCAAACGCGATTTGCACCTAAACCCAAGACTAGTCGCCGGGTTTTGGTTTCAGGAATAATCAGAGCGCCTCTGTAACCTTTACAAAAACCTTTACAAACCAGGCACTGGAGTCTTGGGAAACCCCAAATTTGTGTCCCAGACCCAATTCCCAATCTTCGGGAACCCAGACTATTTGCGGATGTTCAATCGCGTGATCAGTTCCAAGTACCGAGCGGGATCATTCTTACGTACATAATCGAGCAAGGATCGCCGGTTGCTAACCATTCGGAGCAAACCGCGTCGGCTCGAATAATCTCGGGTGCTTCCACGCATGTGTACGGTCATGCTGTTGATACGATCGGTCAGGAGGGCGATTTGCACGTCGGCCGAACCTGTGTCCCCTTCGTGCTTTTGGAATCCCTTCAAAATCTCCAACTTTCGGTCTTTCGTGACTGTCATTCTGTCTCTTGGCAACAAGGCTCTTTAAAAACTCGGGAAACAACTACCAAAGAACGTCTTTCGTTCCACGACTGGTTACGGAAAACCACAAGAGTATCAATTCTCTTGAAAAAAGCAACCGCAAAGCCCATAGCCCCAAAATCGTCTTGAAAAAAAACCAACATCTGTTATTCTTTCATCCGGATAAGCGGATATTCAGGTGGGGGTAGTTTCAACAGATTTTTCATGAGTACAACCACTTCGATGATCGCTTGGATGCAAAGTCTGTCAGACCCGACCCGGAGCAGGATATTGCGAGTATTGGAAAGATCCGAGTTGTCGGTGGCTGAATTGTGCAGCGTTTTGCAAGTGCCCCAAAGCACCGCATCGCGGCATTTGAAGGTGCTCTCGGACGATGGGTGGGTCTCCGGCCGCCGAGAAGGGACGAGCAATTGGTATCGCATGAGCTCTTCGGAGATGTCGGTGCACCAGAAGAAATTGTGGAGCGTCGCGAAGAATCACTGTTTGCCCGAGTCGACCTCCGAGGTGGATGATTCGCGTTTAGAGCAAGTTTTGGATGCTAGGCAGAGCAAGACCCAAAGCTTCTTCTCGACGACGGCAAGCCGTTGGGATCGGCTCCGATCGGATCTTTTCGGTACTCGACTGGACGCTTGGGCGATCGCCGCGAGTCTCGATAGCCGGTGGGTCGTCGGAGATTTGGGTTGTGGGACGGGTGCGTTGAGCCAAACGCTGGCTCCTTGGGTTCGGCGGGTTATTTCGGTCGACGCATCGACTGCGATGATCCAGTCGGCCCGAAAGCGGCTCAAGGATTCGAGTAACGTCGAGATCCGAAAAGGGGAGTTGGCAGCCTTACCGATCGATGACGAGTCGCTCGATTTGGCGATGATGGGCTTGGTGCTCCCCTACTTGGCCGAGCCCGAGAGGGTTTTTCGCGAGGCCGCCCGGGCTTCACGGAATTCGGGCAAGCTCATTGTCTTGGACATGCTCGCCCACGAGCGGTCTGAGTACCGCGAGGAGCTCGGGCACATGTGGCTAGGCTTTTCGCAATCGCAGATCTCCGACTGGATGGCCTCTGCGGGTTGGAAGCTTGAGAAGTTTTTCGCTTTGCCCATCGAGCAGGACGTACGAGGGACGCCTGTGTTTGTGGCGACCGCAACACGCTCGTGCGTGGCGGCGCCAAAAAATTGATCGATACTTTTTTACAATGACCGTTTGTTTTATTTTTTGTGAATAGGAAAGTTTTCATGAGCAAGTTAGCTGACAGCAAATCGCTGGTCTCCACCGACCCGACACGGGTCCCATACAAGGTTCTCGCATTCGATCTGCTTGCCCTAGGCAAGCGCAAGGAAGCCGAAGAACTGGCCTCCTTGGGCCGCAAGGAAATCCAACTTGCCGAGGACGAAATGCCGGGCTTGATGGCTCTGCGTGCTCGCTATGGCAAGTCCAAGCCTCTGGCGGCCGCTGGGTTTCTTGCAACATTTTCTCGACCCAAGACACTGCTGCTGCAGCAGTGGTTGTCGGTCGTGGAGGTTCTCTCGATCGTCCAGTCGGCTCTCCAGTCTTTGCATGGAAGGGCGAAACCCTCACAGAATATTGGTGGTGCACGAAGGAAGCGATCGTGTGGCCAGATGGTACCGGCCCGGACCTGATCGTCGACGACGGTGGTGACGCGACGATGCTGATTCACCTGGGAACGCAGTACGAAGCTGCCGGTGTGGTACCGGAATTCGACCCTGAAACCCAACCCGAGGAGTTCGGCGTCATCCTCGAACTTCTCCGCAAGGAATTGGTAGTTGCTAACGGGCGTTACACCGCCATGGGCAAAGCGATCCAAGGGGTGTCCGAAGAGACCACCACGGGAGTCAAGCGTCTGTACGAAATGACCGCTCGCGGCGAACTTCTTTTCCCCGCGATCAACGTCAACGACTCGGTGACCAAGAGCAAGTTCGACAACTTGTACGGTTGCCGCCATTCGCTTATCGACGGGTTGAACCGAGCTTCCGACGTCATGCTCGCCGGTAAGGTCGCCGTGGTTTGCGGTTACGGCGATGTGGGTAAGGGATGTTGCCAAGCTTTGCGAGGTCAAGGCTGCCGAGTGATCGTTACTGAAATCGATCCGATCTGCGCGTTGCAAGCGACGATGGAAGGTTACGAAGTCAAGACGGTTGAGGATTATCTTGCGACGGCCGACATTTTCGTGACGGCCACCGGCAACAAGGATATCATCACCGCCGAGCACATGGTCAAGATGAAGGACAAGGCGATCGTCTGCAATATCGGACACTTCGACAATGAGATCGACATGGCCGGTCTTGAGAAGCTCCAAAAGAGCGGCGCTGCTGAGCGTCGCAACATCAAGGCGCAGTTCGACCAATGGTACTTCCACGAGACCAAGCGAAGTATCCTTGTGTTGGCCGAAGGCCGCTTGATGAATCTCGGTTGCGCTACAGGGCACCCAAGCTTCGTGATGAGCACGAGCTTCACCAACCAAGTCTTGGCACAACTCGAACTATGGACCGAACGCAATTCCGGCAAGTACGAGAAGCGAGTCTACACCTTGCCCAAGCACTTGGACGAAGAAGTAGCCCGTTTGCACCTTGAGAAACTCGGCGTGAAAATGACCCAGTTGACCGAGTCCCAGCGATCGTATTTGGGTGTCGAGCAAAACGGTCCATTCAAGGCCGATCACTACCGATACTAAGTCGCAAGGGCTCTGGGCTTCCCTACTAAGATGACCTGCGTCGGCCTTGGGCCATCGAACCTCCACGGACGCAGGAGCTAGAATTCGCGTCATGGTCATTTCCGCTCTAAGGCGGATAGATCCATGGCGCGATTTTTTTTGCGCGATACCAACTTGCGCGACTCTATTTTTCGGGAAGGATCCTTGGTCCCTCGGTTTCGTAGCGGCCCAGTCCACCTTGCTCGCGTCGACCATGGGTCCACAGGAGCCATGTGTTGCGTTTGAAGTACAAACCTGAATAGTCGGCTCCGAAGGTCCCTTCTTGGGCTCGGCGGCATTCCCCTTGCAGCGATCCGCTTGCTGGTCCTTGGAAGGGGGTCGACCCACCGACATATCCAATCGAGTGTTGCGGGTCGGTCCCTACGTTGGCAAAGACGCCCGGAAGCCAGGGGTAGCCCGCCCTGTGCATGCCATCGGTCGCATACCTGCCTGTCGGTTTCCCTGCCGGAGTTTCCTTGCCTCGATTTTCCAGCGAGTAATTCTCGGCTAGGGAGTCATCCCGAGAACCCAATTTGACGGACCTTTTAGGTGCCTCTTGGACCGCTCGTGGATTCCGCAGGGGTTCTTGGGTCCGTCCGAGCCCCATCGTCAGATCGAAAACCATGGCCAGAGCGATAGCGATTGCAAGGACCTTGGGTTGAACATGGAATTTCCGATGCATGCTGAATCCTCCATCTGACCGATCGATCAAGGCCATGCTGACCTAACAAAGCTTGGTTGTTGTCGGCCTAAACGCTAGGACCGATGCAGGTATCGCTTCCCGAACGGAATAACGTGCACAACCGCTACGACACGATGGAGATCTAGTTGGCTATGCCAACGGATTGCGATTGCCTTTTTGGTAAGGCAACCGGACACCGGCAACGAAGTACTGATCTGCCCGGATACTCACCGGTGCCGTTAGGCTCAATTCGCCGACGGAAGTAACAACATCGTCTTGGTCGACCCCATCGCCGCTGACACCGAAGCCCCCGACGAGGTCGGCGGGTTGGGGTCCGGGGGATTTTCGATACAGTGCAGTGCTACCCGGGAAGAACACGATCCCATTTTGATTTTTGAGATTGAGCGGATCCCGGAAATTCCTCGACGCGTTGAATGCATCAAACGAGACGACCGTCGCGTTGGCAGGATCGGCGTAAACCGAGGCAGGCAGGGGTATGTTTGCGATGTTCTCGCCGGTTCGCGGATTGACCCCCGGCATGTTCAGGATGCTGAAATCGCCCGCCGGCGCATCGGATTCGGCTCCGGTTGGGAACCGCGGTGCGGCTAGGAATCGGAAGGTTCGGTTGGTGAAGGCAACGTTCATCGGGACATCGGGGATCGCATCGTTGTTTGCATCGATCCGATCGGCTTGGACCAACCGATCGCTTGCGTAGTACCCGGTGTTGCGACTTTTCGCTACTGCGACATCGATCGAAAAGACCGTCGCATCTTTCATCCGGTATAGCCCCAAGACATCACCTTGAGAGTCGCTTACGGCAAGGACCATTTTGGTGCGCGCACCCGGTCGAAAAGTCGGTTGGGGTGGAGCAAGCACATTGAGGCGGATTGCCGCTCGGGTCACATCGGCTTGTGCGATCCCATCGCGGATGACTTTTTCGACATCGGCGGCCTTGATGTTGTCATGGACCGAGTCGTGGGGCCGGACCAACCAACCCTCGGGAACGATTTCCGCATCCTGATACAGGATGCCATCGGGTTTGACTCTCATATCGAGTCCGCTATTGGCACCGGTGCCCGATCCGAGTCGAACCCCCTCCTGAATCAACCGATCGACACCGAGCATGGGGCTGGCGGTCGTCGGATGCGGTCCGAAGATTTCCAGGGTGATCCCGACCAAGTCGATCCGTCCTGAGATACCAGTGATCGAAGGAACCGACGGTGCCGAGCCTCCGATGCTCGTCACCGGACGATTGTTTGGACCGAACGAAGTGCCACCGGCGGTAAAAAAAGCGATGAATTCAGCCTCCAGAACCTTTGGGGCATTGAGCCTTTGGAGTTCGCTCTGAGGCCCGAGGGCCCCTCGGGCCGACTCGTGTTGGAAGCTCTGCTCAAACGATGCAAACCCGTCTTTCCCGGGGAAGAAAACGCCGACTCCACCGATGAGAATCGGCGTAGGTTTCCCTGCGACGATCGTGGGTCGATAAAGTGGAATTCCGCCGGGCAGTGTAGCGATGCCTCGGCTTTGAGCCGTCGGGAGCAATCCGGATTGGGTGCCATAGGACTCGGGAAATAGCTTCATGTACTCCTGGGCGGCCGTTGAGACGAAGGCCGGATCGACATTGAAGCGACGGTTGAGCGTCAGGTCATCGCCGCCGAAACCTTTGATGCCGTCGGGGCCAGGGTGCAGGGCGCTGTCACGGCTTTGGTGTTCGATCCGGAAAAGATCGACTAGGGGAGTGTTGCGAACCTCTGGGGGAAAGTGCCCACCGACACCGATCGGAGCAACGAATCCAGGACCTCGCAACGGAGAGTTGATGTCGTTGATGTTCGGGTTCGACTCGACCTCTCGTTGCGTCATCGTCGACTGACTGATGAATCGGATGGTCCGCGAGGTCAAAGGAGCTTCGCTATTGGAAAAGAAAGCTGCCGTCCGGGCCTTGGCCACCGCACCGTCGATTGCAAAGACAAGGTCTTGGGGTCGACCGGCGAATGCAGACTGCACGTCCTCTTCGACGCGGACTCCTAAGATTTGACCTGCTCGATCGACGATTGCAATAATCGCATCCTTGCTCGGCGTGGCCATCGAAGCGCGACTCAGGAGCGTCTTGACCTCGGTGGCCTTGAGCTTGTGCTCGTCTTCTAGCGGATTGAATGCCGAGTCATCTTCGCCCGAAACCAGTGGAGGGGGAATAAACGGGCTATTGGCATTGATGGCATCGATCACACTCAGAGCATCCAGGGGCGTGATCAAGCCGTCGTTGTTGACGTCCGGGAACTCGGAAACTTCTCCTTCGCCGAAGGTCGAGTTTAGCCCGCCGTACCGAGCAGAATTGATTCGATTGATGACCGCCAATGGGTCCAGAGGTGATACGACGCTATCGAAGTTGACATCCTCGGGAAGGGCTGCGTTGTGCCAAGGAGAGGCCGAGAAAAGCTCGCGAGATTCGAGTTTTTCAAAACCGATTCGTTTCCGTAGCCGGCTGGTTTTCGTCCGATTGGGCTTATTGCGATTCACGGTTGATCCCTTGGGGCAGTTTACCGAGCAAAACTCTCAGGCCTTGTAGTCCGTCTTTGTAGTCTTTCGAATAAAGACGGTCTCCCAGGATACTTCGTCCATCGAAAGACTGGCATCAGAGCCCGCAAAGCAAGAAAAGTAATGATGGAAAGGAAAAATCGTTACATTTTCATCCGCGATCAAACTTTGGATTGCCGATAGAACCGTTAGTTCCGTCATCCTCGATTCGATGGTAGTTTAAATCGATGCTTTTGGTGAGATGTGCTCAAGTACATGCGGGTAAACAGATGGTTGCTCGCCAGTTGCCTGGGAAGTGCTTGGGCGACTCACGCCATCCCGCAAGAGCCCGCCGATTTGGTTTCTCTAGAAAAAGAAAAGTCGTTGCCTCCGATCGTATCGCCGGGGGAACTCCAGTCCTACAGGGTCGGCTCGGAGGTCGAAGGTAACGGACCAGTAATTAAAACGCCCCTGCAGCAGTCCCCCCTTGAGGAGGACTTGTCGTATCTAGGTTCGATCGAACCGAAAAGTCTACAGCCCCTCGGTGCGCCGACCAATGCGTTACCCGAGCCCCAGGTACCTGGGCCGAGTACCAGTCCGTTTTTCCGGTCTTGGTTCTTTCCACCGACGGGCTTTACCGGTGGGACGAGCATCGAGCCGACCGAGAGACAAAACACCGACCATTTCATTCCGATCGAGGATCGTTGGCGGATTGGCACCCCGACTTGGGATCGGTATGGCAAGGGGCATCCTCCGGTGGACGACTATCCCTTTGTCCAGGGGGCCTGGTGGGATCCTTACAATCAAAACGTGCTCAAAGGGGATTATCCGATCGCAGGTCAGGATGTCTTCATGAGGCTTGGGTTCCGGACAATGAATCTCGTGGAGTATCGCCAGACGCCGATCCCAACGACGCCGACCGAGGCGACTCAAAATCCCGGTGAGTTTGAGTTCTTTGGCAATCCGAATCAGTTCCTATTCGCTCAATACAATTCCGCATCGATCGATTTATTCAAAGGAGACTCGGTTTTTCGACCTTTTGATTGGCGTTTCAAGGTCAATGTGATTTTCAATCAAAACTATCTCAAGGTTTATGAATTGGGAGTTGTTTCTCCGGATGTGACCGACGGCACGAATCGGCATCGGACTTTTTGGTCGCTCGAGGAATGGTTTTATGAATCCAAGATCGCCGACACGAGTCCGAATTACGATTTCGTTTCGGTTCGGGCGGGCTCGCAATTTTTCAGCAGCGATTTCCGAGGTTTCATTTTTGCAGACACCAACCGTGCGGTGCGTCTTTTCGGGAACCGCTTGAGCAACCAAGACCAGTACAATGTCATTTGGTTCGATCAAACGGAAAAGGACACCAACAGTTTTCTGAACACCTTGGATGACCGGCACCAGAACACACTGATTGCCAACTATTACCGGAACGATTTCGTATTCCCAGGTTATAACGCCCAGGTCAGTTTCCATTACAACCGCGATCAAGCAAGTACGAAGTTCGACAACAACGGTTTCTTGGTTCGTCCCGATCCGGTCGGAGTCTATGCGCCGCATCAGGTCGATGCGTATTACTTGGGTTGGTCGGGCAACGGCCATATCAACCGTTACAATGTCAGCCATGCGGCCTATTATGTCACTGGCAACGATGAACTCAATCCGTTGGCCGGTCAGGCGCAAGACATCCATGCGTTTATGGGAGCCTTAGAACTCTCCTACGATCGGGACTGGGCTCGCTTCCGCTGTTCGTATTTCTACGCCTCGGGCGACTCCGACCCGAACGATAGGCAGGCCAACGGATTTGATGCGATCTTCGACAATCCCAATTTCGCCGGAGGCGAATTCAGCTATTGGAATCGGCAGCAAATCAGGCTATTCGGTGTCAATTTGGTGCAAAGGCAGAGTTTGATCCCGAATCTTCGCAGCAGCAAATTTCAGGGGCAAACGAACTTTGTGAATCCTGGAATCCAGCTTGTTAATTTCGGCTTTGATGCCGACTTGACGACCAAATTCAAATGGATCAACAATGCGAATTATCTTTGGTTCAATCAGACCGAATCCCTAGAGGTCTACACCTTTCAAGAGAAAGTCCGCAACGAGATCGGCCTGGACTTGAGCTCGGGCGTTGAGTATCGTCCGCTTCTAAACAACAACATTCTAATTTTGGGTGGAATCTCGGGTCTGCTCGTAGGCAACGGATTTCGCGATCTGTACCAACCGCTTTACGGCAGCGTAACGGATCAGGCAGCCGGATTCTTCGAAGCGACATTCGAGTATTGAGGACAAGGACCATGCCCGATAACGGATTTGGGAGCCGATTGAGCCTTGTTATTTTGGCGATCGGTTTTGCATGGGGTTCTTTCCTAGCCAATTCGACACAGCTCGCCGCGCAGACGGCTCAGCAGATGGGTGTAGGGACGTCGCCTCAGTTCCACACGCCGAGCGTCCCACCACCGGCGGGTCAGGATCCATGGGGACCGGCAAAAGCATTGGGGATCGCTGGCAATGAGTCCTATCCGATCCCTCCGGACCTATGCGATGTCGACATGTACCGACAGAGCAAGTCCGATGCTGCGGCCAAGAGTCATTCGTGTATTCAGTGCCACAGTCAAGTTGGTAACATGCATCCGCCCAACACGGTCAACATCGGATGTACGGACTGCCACGGGGGTAATGCCAACGACTTGACCAAACTCGGCTCCCACGTACAGCCGAGGTACCCGGCCTTATGGCCCACGGCGGCCAATCCCGTGCGTAGTTATGCATTGCTGAATTATGAGAGCCCGGAGTTTGTGCGGTTCATGAACCCAGGCGACCTGCGCGTCGCACATATCGCTTGCGGCCAATGCCATGCCAACGAAGTCTTGCAGTTGCGCAAGAGCATGATGACGCATGGATGCATGCTCTGGGGAGCTGCGATCTACAACAATGGTGGTTCTCCGACCAAGTGGTCCAGCTATGGCGAGAGCTATTCGATGCAGGGCAAACCGCAGCGGCTCCAGACAGTCCCGGCTCCTTCGCAGTACGATATCGACTACAAAGGGATCCTGCCTTACCTAGACCCTTTACCACGCTTTGAAGCCTCCCAACCGGCCAATATCCTCAGGATTTTCGAACGCGGGGGGCGTTTCCGACCCGAAATCGGTATCCCCGAGCGGACAGAGGAACCTGGCCGGCCCCGAGAACGGCTTAGCAACCGGGGTCTAGGGACGGAGAACCGAACCGACCCGGTCATGGTTGGTCTTCAAAAAACGAGGCTTTTGGATCCAACCTTGAATTTCCTGGGGACCAACGATCACGCCGGTGATTATCGCTCAAGCGGTTGTAGCGCCTGCCATGTCATCTATGCCAACGACCGTTCGGAGATGGCCTCGGGCCCTTTTGCCAAATACGGCCATCGCGGTCTAGCCGCCTCTGAAAAGGACGATTGGGTCCAGTACATCGATCCGACGATCCCCAAGGATGAGCCGGGGCACCCGATCCAACACATGTTCACCAACAGCATTCCGACAAGCCAGTGCATGGTCTGCCATATCCATCCTGGGACAACGGTCATCAACACCTACCTGGGTTTCATGTGGTGGGATAATGAAACCGATGGGCAATGCATGTACCCTAAGACCCAGAAAAACCCGACGGCCGAGGAATCGATCGAGGCGTCTTGGTCGAACCCTGAGGAAGCCTCCGCGCGGGGCTTGTGGGGAGATCCTGAGTTCCTCGATCGCGTCAGCGAACTCAATCCGTTCCTCAAGCATACGCAGTTTGCCGACTTTCATGGTCATGGCTGGGTATTCCGCGCGGTCTTCAAGAAGGACCGCCAAGGGAACTTGCTCGATCACACCGGAACGCAACTCGAGGCTCCGACGACCCCGGATCTTATGGCAGCCATGGAGCCGTCCGATGAGTTTGAGAAAATCCATGGCAAGCAGCGAGACGGCGTCCCGGTACACCTCATGGACATCCACACCGAACGCGGGATGCACTGCGTCGATTGCCACTTCTATCAGGATGGACACGGGGACACCAAACTTTACGGCGAGGTCCGTGCGGCGATCGAAATCCAGTGTGTCGATTGCCATGGGGACGCGACAGAGAACTTGATTTCCAAGGTCGATAGTCAATTGCGCCGCGGGCTTGCCGCTCAGCTCCCGACCAGCGGGCCGGCCTCGGGGGATCAGCCGACGAATCTGTTGGCCTTGCGCACTGCGTTTGGCGAACCTCGGTTCGAGATCCGCCGTGTTCCTGGGCGCAAGCCGGTCTTGATCCAACGCAGCAACGTCGAGAAAGGGCTCGAGTGGGTCGTGACGCAGACGGCCGAGACGATCGACCCGCAGAGCGATTCGTACAACCCCCGTAGCCATATCGCCAAGACGGTTCAGATGGGTTCCGATGGTCAGATGACCTGGGGGCAGACGAGCTCGGCCGAGCAATGCGCTCATAGCAACAAAAACATGAATTGCATCGCTTGCCACAGTTCCTGGAACCCAAGTTGTTTTGGGTGCCACTTACCCCAAAAAGCCAATTTAAAAACCCCTAACCTGCACAACGGCGGCGAGGTCTCGCGCAATCGCATTTCCTATAATTTCCAGACCCTTCGGGACGATGTCTACATGATCGCTCGGGATGGAAATGTCACAGGGAACCGCATCGGACCGGCTCGCAGCTCCTGTGCCATCCATGTTGGGAGTTACAACAGCAACCGCGAATCGATCTACGTTCAACAGCAAACCATCAGCGGCGAGGGCCTCAGCGGGATCGCATTTAGCACCAATGTTCCGCACACGGTCCGCGGGGGCTCGGGCTGGGACCCCAGCCATGCGACTCGGCCTCCGGGAACCTACGAGACAAAATCCTGTACCGATTGCCATTTGTCGATCGATAACGACAACAATGCGATCATGTCACAATTGCTCATGCAGGGTACAGGTGCAACGAACTTCATCGGGAAATACTGCTGGGTCGGAACCGGTGAGCATGGACTCGAAGGGATCGTCGTGACCGAGCAAACCGAACCTCAAGCGGTCATCGGTAGCAGCTTGCACGAAATCGCGTATCCTGACAATTTCCACAAGCATGTCCATGAGCATCATCGTGAGCTAGAACACGCTCACGAACACCCCGGTCGGGACATCATCGAAACGCTAAGCCCTCTGTACCGAAAACCGGAGATCCTCTCTTTGCAGCATCGCGGGGAATATCTTTATGCGGCCTGTGGCGAAGGGGGGCTAAGGGTTTTCGACATCGCGTTTATCGACCACAAGGGCTTCTCCGAACGGATCACCACAGCGCCTGTATCGCCGTTGGGGCAACGCTTTTATGTTCGTACTCGGTATGCCACAAGCGTTGCGGCCCCGACGACAATCGCACCGGATCCGACACGCACGCACCGACCAGAAAACTTTGAACAAGCCGTCCCGGCACTCTATGCCTACATTTATGTGACGGACAAATACGAAGGTTTGGTGATGGTCTCTGCTGCCTCGTTGCTCGACGGCAAACCCGACAACAACTTTCTGAAAAAGGATGTGGTTTTCAACCCAAATGGTCTTCTATGCGGAGCCACCTCGGTGAGTATCGTCGGTAACTTTGCTTACGTTTGCTGCGATGCCGGTTTGGTCGTTGTCGATTTGGTCGATCCGACGAAGCCCAAGGTAGCGTCGGTCGTGGGCCATGAGGTGTTGCATCATCCCCATGCCGTAGCTGTGCAGTTTCGATACGCATTTGTTTGCGACCAAGATGGGGTTAAAGTATTCGATGTGACCGAACTGAGCGAACCGGTGCATGTGCATACGGTCGAACTCCACGATGCGCATAGCATCTACCTCGCTAGAACTTATGCTTACGTCGCAGCCGGCCACCAAGGGTTGGCTATCTTGAATATTGCCAATCCAACCCAAGCCTATATCGATCAGATCTACGATGCCGATGGGGAAATCAACGACGCACACGATGTCAAATTGGGTATTACCAACGTCAGCCAATTTGCGTACGTCGCCGACGGAAAAAACGGATTGCGAGTCGTCCAACTGACCAGTCCAGAACTCCACGGCAACGACGGTTTCTCACCAAGACCTAACCCCAAGTTGATTGCGACGCGGAAGCTACCGAAAGAGGGTCATGCCCTGTGCATCTCGCGCGGGATCGATCGGGATCGGGCCGTCGATGAGTCAGGTAACCAAATCGCGGTATTCGGTCGGGTCGGTGCACGACCCTTGAATCGGCAGGAAGTCCTACGCATGACACGGAAACCCGACGGGAGCATCTTTCAAGTCAGCGACGATCCTTTCGATCAGCGCGTATACCAATTTCCCTCGACGATCAAGAAGCTCGAAACGGCCCGTGCACTTCGAACCGATTCGATCGTACGCTAGTCCGATCACTAGGCGTCGTTAGGGTCGATCGCAAAAGTCGGCTGAACCATCGCCGCGACAAGCTGATCGAACTGCTCGGTGGATATCCCCGAACGTCGAATGCCTTGGCCACGGTAGATTGTAAGCCCCTGTTTGCGAGATAGTATTTCTCGCCGAGAACGAAATTCAGGTTCGGCGTTCCAATCCCCATCGAGGCTCGTCCAATCGAATAAACCGGGGAGATTGCCCGAAAGATATTCCCAGTACGCTTTGCGATCGGTCTGGAGAAAAATCTTACCCTCCGGGATCAGCTTCCGGTACATCCATCCGATGAACTCAGGTGTAAGCATCCGACGAGCAGCAGTCACCGGATCGGCATAGGGCTGAGGATGATAGATATGGATCTCAGCAAGGCTTCCATCGGCGCACAATTCGGTGAGGAATCGCCATCCATCGACGACGGCAAAACGCACGTGCAAGAGGCCTCGTTGGTTGGCCCGGCGGGTTCCGTAGCGGACGACCGCCGGCAGCGAATCGATCGCTAGATGATTGCGATCTGGGCGGCCGACAGCATCGGCGATGGTGAATCTTCCGTTACCACACCCGATATCGACGACCAAAGGGGCTTGGCGGCCAAAGAGGATGTTCCAATCGACCGGTTTGGCGTCCGGTATCCGCTTGAGTGCCGACTGAGTCCATTGCTCTTTGGGAACAATGAGCCCAGGAATGGGAATCCCGAATTCGTATTCGGTCTGGCCCGGTTCAAGAACGGTCGCCGGAGGCCCTTTTCGATGCGGCCTGAGATGATACCGGCTAGGACGTTTTGGACTCATGTTTTTCGATCACAACGAAGGTATAGCTGACCGATCTGGACGTAATGGCGCCAACCTCGTTCGATCATTTCGAGCTCATTCTCACCGCATTCACGAACGATCTTACCCGGAAGTCCCATAACAAGCGAGCGAGGGGGGATGATTTGTCCTTCTCGAACCAAAGCCCCCGCCGCGACGATCGAGCCGGTGCCGATGACGGCTCCGTTGAGAATGGTCGCTCGCATACCGATCAAGCAATCCGATTCGACCGTCGCACCGTGAACGATGGCTCCGTGTCCGACGGTGACCCGCTGGCCGATGAGCAACGGATATCCAGGATCGGCATGCAGACAAACCAAGTCTTGAATGTTGGAGAAATCCCCGATCGAGATCGCATCTGCATCGCCTCGCATCACCGAGCCAAAAAGTACCGTGCACGAACGACCGATCGTCACATTCCCTCGAACGGTGGCATTGGGCGCGATGTAGCAATCTGGCCCAATGAGTTCGCGTCGGAATGACAAGTCGATCGAATCATCCATCATGAGCTCCAAAAGCAAATAGGTCTGGCTTTGACTCGATGGATTATAGCGATCCTACCGAGCCTGCTCGAACAAGCCGTCGTGGATTTTCGGTGGTTCTCACGAAAGTGGCCTTAGTGTGGGGAAAACTTGGATAGTAGGTGGAGCTCCGTCCATCGACCCTTAGCCACAGAGGCTTTTCGAACGACGACGCTATGACAGACGTGAAAAATTTCAAGAAGCTAGACCGACCCGCCCCGACGGCCCCGACGGGGCGATCGGTCCGATGGGATATGCTCGGCGTGGTCCTTTTTGGGATTACAGCCGTGGTATGGGTGGCCCTCTTTACCCACCATCCGGCAGATGACATTCGAGCGTCATTTGGATTTTCCAGCGATGCTTCCGTCGATCTTAGCACCCCATCAAGGGGACCAGCCTGGATGGCTCCGGCGATTTTTCCACCGAACACCAAGATTCAAAACGAAGCTGGATTTCTCGGCGCGTTGATCAGCCAGGTATTATTTCAGGCGACCGGGATCGGCGCTTACTTGATCGCCCTGTTGCTGCCGATCTCCGGTGTCGTATGCCTGCGAAAAACACCTTGGGCGAGCCCGCTGGGGCGAAGCCTCGGTTGGAGCTTACTGCTAGCATCTCTGTGCGCTTTGCCCGATCGCTTAGGACTTCCCATCCCATTGAGCGTCCCGATCGGACGAGGCGGATACCTCGGAGCCTTGATCAACACATGGCTCAACGAGCACTTGGCTTTTACCGGTGGATTGATCTTCCTTTTGGCGGTCTTTTCCGTCGGTTTGCTCTTGAGCACCGAATATGCGGTCATCCGATATCTGGGATTTGCGACGACCGGTGGGATGACACTTTTCAAAGCGCTGCGGTTGCAATTTGCCAACGGTTGGGTCCGAACTACGACTGGCAATGGAATATTCACCGCTCGGCGTACCGATTTGCCCGCTTCAGTAACACTGCGCGATGGGAATCCTATGGTCTCGCTCGAAGGAGGACCGATTCCATCGTTTAGCGATTTGGCAAAGCGACCGTTTAACGATCCTCTCGGTAGCGCAGTGGCCGACGAAGAAACAAGCGACGCGGATGGCCCATCGATTCGCATCGGTCGGCGGGCGACGAGTTCGTTCAGCAGCCAAGACCTCTCCGGAGGGAACAAACCGATCGGTCGAACGGATCTATCGGCATCGAAGTCCAAGGGCAAGTCGTCGCGCGGAGCCAAAGCATCGATCGAAGAGGAGCATGGCCAAGGGCAAGAAAGACCTCTGGATAGCGCTAATCAAGACGAGGAAGACTGGGATCCATCTGAGGATCTAGCCGCCCGAGGCGATGATCTCGAAGGGGAATTGGATACCGATCGAACCGACGAGGATTCTCTTGAGGACGCATCGTCGGAGGATCTGGAGTCTGAGGACCCGAACGAGCCGATCGAACCGATCGATTTGGCATTAACGGCGCAAGGTAAGCTCCGCGCAGACCCATCACACGGAGCCTCAAGCCCTGAGCCCAGGATACGCAATTCCAAGAATCGCAAGAAAGAAGAGGAAGAAGAGGAACGAAACACCCTTTACAACTCCTTGAACGACACCAAGCTGCCGGCCGGGAGCGAAGAGTACGTACTGCCGAGCGTCGAGCTGCTTGCCGAAGGAGATGATTTCTCATACGACGAGCAGACCGAGGAGGTCAAACGCAAAGCCCGGGTTCTTGAACAAACCTTCTCCAACTTTGGATTCAACATCCGGGTCGTCGAGATCGAAACCGGTCCGGTGATCGCTCAGTACGAGATCGAGATGGAAGCAGGTTTACGATTATCAAAAATCACCGGTTTGGCCGACGACTTGGCGATCGCCTTGCGGGTACCGAGCGTTCGAATCGTAGCGCCGATCCCTGGCAAAAACACGGTGGGGATCGAAGTCCCCAACGAGAAACGCCAAGTCGTACGGATGCGAGAGGTGATCGAGGAGGGAGCCGCGCAGGTACGGAAAATGAAGATCCCTTTGTTTCTGGGAAAGGACGTTTCGGGCAAACCCCTGTCGGTCGATTTGGCCGGCCTACCCCACCTGCTTATCGCGGGTCGAACCGGCACGGGAAAAAGCGTGTGCTTGAACTCGATCATTTGTTCGATTTTGATGGCCCGTCGGCCTGACGAAGTGCGCATGCTGATGATCGACCCGAAGATGGTCGAGCTCAGCGGCTATGCGCGATTGCCGCACCTGATGCACCCGGTCGTTACCGACATGCGCAAGGCCGAAGCGATTCTGGCTTGGGCCGTCGACAAGATGGAGGATCGCTACGCGTTGCTCGCTAGGGCCGGGGTTCGGCATATCACCAGCTACAACCAACTCGGACGCGACGAACTTCGTGAGCGACTTCGACCCGAGACCGATGAGGAAGCCGAGATGATTCCCGATCATCTACCGTTTATCGTGATCGTGGCCGACGAAATGGCCGACTTGATGATGACTGCCGGTAAAGAGGTCGAAGCGCACATCATTCGGCTAGCGCAAAAGAGCCGGGCCGTCGGGATCCACTTGATCCTCGCGACGCAAAAGCCGACGGTCGATGTCATCACCGGTTTGATCAAAAGCAACTTGCCCGCACGGATCAGTTTCCAGGTCGCCAGCCGAACCGATAGCCGTGTGGTGCTCGATGAGAACGGAGCCGACAAGCTGCTCGGAAACGGAGACATGCTCTTTTTGTGGCCGGGGACCAGTACGTTGCTACGGGGCCAAGGGACTTACTTGAGCGATGATGAAATCAACGCGGTCGTCGACCACTGCAGCACCGGCGAACAGAACTTTGTGCAAGAGCTCGTGCAGTTGAAGATCAAGGATGACAACGAGCAAGAGGAAGCCGTTGCGGGAGGTTTCAGGAAGCGGGACGATCTGTACGAAGCGGCAGTCGATGTGGTGGTCCGCGAGGGCCGAGGCAGTTGCTCGTTGCTCCAAAGGGCTTTGGGGATCGGGTATGGTCGAGCCGCGCGACTGATCGACTTTATGGCAGAGGATGGGATTGTCGGCGAGTATGCAGGTTCGCAGGCTCGCGAGGTGGTCATCACCATCGATCAGTGGGAGCGGATGCGATCGCAGCCTGAGGAGGGTTCGGGATCGAGCAAGCGACCGAACAAGCTTCGACGGGAGAACAACTGGGACGATGCGCCTGGGGTGCAGAAGTCCAAATCGGTTCGCAAGAGCGATCCGGTGATCGCGTTGGAGGAGCAAGAGGGCTACGACTTTGATTCGGATGAGTCGGATGAGTCGGATGAGTCGGATGGATCGGACTGATCGGACTGATCGGACGGATCGGACGGATCGGACGGATCGGACGGATCGGACGGATCGGATGGATCGG
>JAJTEK010000097.1 GCA_021299695.1 Pirellula sp.
AAGACATCCGAATCCGCCAGGTAGGTCTCCCAGACCACCGGCCCTCCCCGCTGAGAATGCTCTTGGAGAGGTCTGGAGAACACGTCTTGGGATCCGCCGGCCAGTTGAGCGCCACGAAAGTTTGCCAGGACACGTAGTCAAAATTCGAATTGGCCACTTCCGCACCTGGTGGTAAGCCTTCAGGGACTTCTGCCAGCACCGGGGTGACTTGCGTCGGAGCCTTGGCGAATGGAGGTCCGGTCTGGGCAATACTCATGGATGAGATTCCAAGAACCAGTGTTGCGAGAATGGTGAGACGACCGATGTTTCTGGAGAATTGAAATCTCTTGAAGAATTGAGGATCGCAAACCGTTGTGAGTTGAGGAGCGGGGGGATTTGTGGTCATGGATTTTTGCAGGTTCATTTTCAAAGTCGGAGACGTTTACTGAGTTGGGGAATCGAACGGTTTAATCAAACCAATTGGGTTGCCTTCTGGGTCTTCAACCATGGCAAAGGTGTAGCCATCAACATTTGCGACCTCCATGTGAAGCTTGCCGCCTGCTGCTTCCGCACGCGCGATCGCCGCATCCATATCATCCACTAGAATGTAGAAGTTATGGCCGGGCTCAAATCCAGGGACGCTAGAATTCGCCTGACCGATGCCGCCCAGCAAAGACTGGATCTTTGACGGAAAATGCACATAGGCGAATCCCCCGGTACCGGTCTGGTAGCTCCACCCGAACACCTCTGAGTAGAATGCCTGTGCTCGAGCCTGATCTTGAGCGATGACTTCAAACATGACGCACGGATGCTGGTTCGCCTTCACAATTACGGCTGGATCCGCTCTTGAGGACAATTTGGCGTCACGCACAAATCCGGCATGAAGGGCAAGGAATTGAACCGTCATGAATGGACTGCCATTGGCGGAAAGGAAGCACTTTCCATGATCCTCCAAGAACCGCTTGAACAAAGGGCCATGGAGGTGATCCATGAATGCATTGGTGTCACGATAGATCTCAAAGAAAAGGAGCCCTAGAGGGTCCGCTGGCGGCAAGGACTGAAGACTGGAATTCGCACTCGGCACATGCACGAGATAGCTCAGCGTCCCAGGCTCCTGAGCCTCGACCTTCTGAGCCAACTGTGCCACGGCCATGAGTGCCTCTTGCTCGCAGCCGGGCTTGATAAACCACTGTGATGTGAGATGTAGTGTCATGGAAAAAATTGAAGCTGGAAGGGCTTAACCCGAGATGCCCGGATTCACAGGCTGATACTCAAAACTTGGTCCGGTAAACACCGTGGGATCCGGAATGCCGGCCATCATTGCCTTGGCCTGCCCCTTGAGCGACATCATCAGCCCGATAGCAATGTTCATCCGGTTCTGGCTGGCATCACCGTTGAACAGCGCGTGCAAGGCCGACAGCAAGCTGGTGTAAGTGTAATTAAAATTGTTGTTTGCACTCGCCTGAACCGAGCCAGGCGGATATGGGCACAATGCCGGATTGGTGGTCACCGGGTAAACGCCCGTGGGGTCGAACGGAATGGGTGCGCCATTGTAGGCATAACCTCCAGGGGCTGTGGTATCTGCGACGAGCTGGTAACCCTTCTGGATCTCCATGAACCGGTAGTAATGCGCCGGAGCATCGACGATGCCGCCGCCCTCGAGCGGCGAGGTCGTCGTTCCCTCTCCCTGCTCGATGATGGTATTGATCGCCTGCTGCGCGGTCGCCACATTGACTACCACCACGGACTCCCTCATCAGATCCGGCCCGACCTGATTCCTCGGTGGATTGACGAAAGCACCATCACCCAGCGTGGCGATGGCATCGGAAATCGCCGTGTAGAATTGTCCGATGGTTACGTGCGACTCGACAGGATTTGCTGCGAGAGATCGGTAGACCAACGGATCTTCGGGCTCTTCAATCCGCAAAAAGGTCTTCAGTTGAGTCATCGAAAATGGAGCGAGATTGACCGTGAGATCCCCCTCAATCCCGCCAGGAAGCGGACCTGGATACGTTGGAATAAAATTCGGGGTGTCGATCTCTGGTGCTCCGCCCAGGGCATTGAGCACATTGGAGGCAAGTGTCATGTGCAGCATTTCCTCGACCACCACCGACTGGAGGATGTCAGCAATTTGCCGGTTTTTGCCAGCATCCAGCGAGTAGAGCGCATACAAATAAGGTGGGATCGTCGCATGCTCTAACTTGATGGCGCTTTGGAGAGTGGCGCACACGCCCTGAGGTGTGATTGATGGACCCGTGATGCCCTGAAGCAGGGAACGATGTACGAGAAACATAAGAAATTTTTGGTTTGAGTTAGAATATGATTATTGTTTCCGAAGGATCAGACGGCGGGCCGCAGCTGCTGCTTTTCCCCCCTTGGGCATGGCCAAGCCCGTGAGATTTCCCACTGCAGGTTCTGGAATATCCGCAGTATTTGCCCTCGCCGGGACCTCTCCAGGCAAGGGATTTTTCAGCCAGGCAAGAATCGCATTACGCTTGGCCGGAGAAAGATCCCGCGTCACCGGCATCGAATTCGGATCCTCAGGATGAAGGCCGAAGGCAAGGAGCAACAGCCTCGCATTCTTCACCACAGCGTCATAATTCCCTAGATCGAGGAAGCGGTTCATGACCGGATAAAGATTGGCGTATTGCTGGAAGATCGGCTGAAGATCCGTCCATGTCACCGGGTTTGCCGGAGTAAACCCACTCCACAACAAGATGCTGATAAAGTTCCACTGATTTACCGGACCGTTGTAGGTTTGCGCATCGGAAAACGCAGGCCGGACACCATAAACCTGACCGTCGATCCCGTAGTCAGTGCCATTATTAAAAAAGCGGGGCGTTCCGGGATCTCTGGTATGGAGGGTCAACACCGCAAGACCATTGCTGTCGGTGACCGCAGTCGGGTTAAATGCTAGGGCATCTTCCGGCACCGCCACCGGCGGACTTGGAGCCACATAGGGAGAATCGCTGCTGACCTGGCCGACCTGCGTTTGGAGTTGGGAAGAATCCAGCTGGAAGTTTACTCCCACGCCCGCCAGCGGTTTTCCGAACCGCATCGCATAAACGGGAATCTCGACCGTCTCATCAGGGCTCATCCGGTAGACAAATCGATCCGCACGAACGAAGGAACTGCTGCTCGATTCACTGATCCACACTCCCGCATCTCCTGAAATGAGAAGTGGAGATGATGCGACTGCCTGGAGCTGTACCGGACTCAAGGGCAGGGAGACAATGCCAGCCGTGTCCGCATACCAGTTGGGATTCTGGACATATCCACCCGCCCCCGATGTTGGAATCACACCGATCGCGACCTTCGTGCCCGCGGGATCACCAGGCAAGGCAGTGGGATCACAGATGCTCAAGGTGAGATCACCTTGGGGGTTGATCGCACCGCCTGGCGCCGCCGTGCTCAGCGCATTACCCAGGTCCAGGTAAATACAGCTCGCGGTTTCGTCCACGACTGCTGAGCAGAAGTTGATCGCTCCGAGCGGTTTGAAGAAATTTGCTTGGACATCCGGCCCTGCTGTTGTCGCCATGAACTGTCGACCCACTACCATGTGGCGAGGCTCGCTGGCTGTTGCCGGTCCTATGGAGCCCACAATGCGACCGGTCATAAAATCAGGAGAGGTGTTGTCCATAATAAGCCCGTCGACATTAAACTTGATCGAGAGCAGGCCTGTCCTGGCTGCCTGCCTCAAGGCCGATAAGAAGGGGGATGCCGACACATCGCACCACTGGAGGTTCGTCAGGACAGACTGATACATCGCCCCAGCCCCTACGTCCCCCTCGACCGAACCCGTCGCGCGATCCCAGATGTCGGCGAAGGCATCAACCAGCTTCGCCGGCACCCTCCCATCTGTATCGGCCACAATGTAACCAAGCACAGGGTCGCCCGAGGTTACCGCTCCGGTCGGCATCCACGCCGCCGTGACCTTACAACCCAAAAAACGCCAGGCAGCATCCCCTTGGGGATTGAACCAGCCGTTTGGGGGGCTCATTTTTGGCCCTTGCAGGTTTTGATAACTGGACTTGAAAGCCGCATTGTCGAAATGCGCCGGATCATTGTTCACGGTCGAGACATTCGCTTGAAACCGACCTGCAAAGTGGAGACGGAGCGCGTTTAGATAACTCATGGTAGGTTCGCCGCGGATCGTGTGATTTCTGGATGCTTATCAAAAAAACGATGTCTGTCATTGAAGAGCGTAGAAAGTTACTCGTCTTGGACGCTTCAACAAACACTACTGATCAACGCGATTTCTGCGGCTGGACCGTCCCAGGTATTCCGCTAAGTTTTTCAAAAACTGGCTACCTTCAGTGCGTTGGCCTCTGTTCGCTTGTGCCAAGTCACAGCGAATGACTCCGCTTTGTGATTCTCAAATCGACCGCTGGTGGTTCCGGCTCACCGGGTGGCTCAGGCGAGCGATCCTGCAACCGGTTGAAAAGCCAAGATCGGGAGAAACTCCAGTAGCGATTGGCGGTGGTTCGGGAGATTTGCAGTAATACGGCGGCTTCGTCGAGTGTCAGGCCGGAGAAGTATCGAAGCTTAACCAATTCCGCCTTTTTCGCACTCTTCTGCTCCAAGGCCTCGAGAGCTTCCTGCAGGGCAAACAATTCTTCTAATTCCAACGAGCCCGATTGGCATGACTCGGACAACCCCACACGAATGCGATCGCCGCCATGTTTCACGCGCCGCATTCTGCGCGTGTGATCGATCAGAATGCGCCGCATTTCGTCAGCGGCTGCAGCAAAAAAGTGGCCTGGATGGTCCCATTGCCGACCGTCAGCTTTTAACCGCAGGTAAGCGTCGTGTACCAAGTCGCAGGAGTCGAAAAAGTTGCCACTGTTCTCGTTCGCCAGACGTTGTCTGGCCAGAAGCAGCAGCTGGTTGTAGACCAAAGGCAACAGACGCTCCGACGAGATCGGGGCGTGTTGTTCGATTGCCGGATCCAATTCTGAGTTGTTAAGCATGAAAGGGAGTTGGAAGTCGTGTCGGTGCGCACATGACAATGGTGGTGACTGTAATCGACGCTGAAATAGACGTGGGAGGTAAGTAAAACGTGACCACTAATGATTGTCCACAAAACAACTCGCCCGATTGAGCGTAGCGGAGTTAAAAGTTTATGAAGTTCGACCTTGGTAATTTCATTCATTTGTCTGCTTTTATCCCAATTTGAAGTCGTTACCGCTCCGCGTTGAAATGGCGGAAAGAACCACCTGCTGATCGACATGATTTTCCCAATCCTTTGTGCCCGCATTTGCGATGCGGACGGCTTTTTGGATAACGAACGCTATGCTGGAAAAAGCTCGGGGACTGCCACCAGGGTTTCTGCTCAAGGCACGTGGCTCTTGTTGGTCGGGCGATTCTCAAGGTCCTCGACTCTTGCCCGCGCCCTCGAATCGATGATGCCTCGAATGGGGACAATCGTTCTACGATGGGACGCTCGCCAAGTTGCCTGTAGGCTCAAGCAGCGGGTGGCTGGCAATAGATTGAGCGGCGGTGTACGCTAAACTTTAGCAATGGAAAAAAGTTGCATCCGCAAGCCGAACCGATTAGATTTTTCGAATCTCGTACCCGAACAAAGATTCCATACGTAACGATCCTGAGGTGTTCGCCTCGGTCTTCAAACTGCTCAAGAAGTACGAAGACAAAGATGGATTCGCTCTAGAAGCCGCGACCCAATCCCCCCTGGATTCACTCTTCGACAGCTTGCCCAAGGAAACTTTGCAGCTCGAAAGCTATTCGTATTCCCAAAACGGCTTTGAATTGGATGTCTATAGAGAGGAAAAATGGTCTCTCCCAGACGACCGACTTTTACTCGAAGCGATCGTCCAGCGACGCGGAAGGCCTTCGCTGTGGATCCAAAATGGGATTTGGCAAGATCCCGGTATTCCCGAATTGCAGTTGCGTCTAACCCAAGCGCGAAATCAAATCGCTCCTTGCTTCGACAAAGTAGGTCGAATCGATGGAGAATATGGTATGTTGGGTACAGGGTGGCTTTTCGATGAAAATCGACTTGTTACCAACGCTCATGTCGCAGTTCAGTTTTGTGGACAATCCAACGGTAGTGAGGTGCTTTTCGAGATCCAGGAACAAGCGGTTTTTAATAACGCCGAACAACCCAAAAGGGAAGCTCAGTTCTGCGCAAGATTGGACAAGTTACTGGCATACTCCCCTCTCAATCTCGACATTGCCGTCTTTGAACTAAAGTGGCTAGAGGAAAATCGACGGCCAGGTTACTTGTCCATCTCCGATCGTCAAGTTACACCTGGATTGGACGTGATGGCCATTGGTTACCCAGCTGACGATTCTCGTGAGCATCAATTCGATTTACTGAGCAATTTCGAAGGTGATTTTGAAATCAAGCGGCTTTCTCCAGGGCGACTGATGAGCATCTTCGACGACGACAGTTTCCTACACGATTGCAGTACCCTTGGAGGATCCTCTGGTTCACCTATCATTTGTTTGGACACCGGACTTGTTGTAGGTCTGCATTTTTCCGGAAAATCCGAGTCGTCCAACCGTGCAATCAACCCCAATAAACTATCCAAGGCCCTCAAAGGCTGAGTAAACAACCATGACCGATCAAGCGACCGATAGACCCCGTTGCTATGTTTGGCAAATCGAAGCCTTTCAGGATCGCAATCCCCAGGAAAGCTCCAGTCAAGGAAGTGGAGTCATTGTTGCACTCAGGAAGAAAGGAGAACAAAGATTCCGGAACTATTTGATTACGTGTGCCCACGTGGTAAAAGATCCGTCCAAGCCGTCAAGCCCCTTTAAATCGAACATCGTCATCCACCCCTCCGGCCATGGTTTCATACCTTATAAACCAGGAGATGCGTGGCCCGAGGCCGAAGACGATGGGATTTTCACAGGCAAAGTGTGGGATATGCTCCAGCGTCCCGACGGCGCATGGAATGCTAGCGAACGCTCACAAGAGTCTGATTGGGTTTTGATCGATGTCTCGGAGGATTCGTTTCAGAAGCAGCCCGCTGTTCGGTTTTCCAACCCCAAAAAAACCAAAGGTAATCTCGATGTCATCGGCTATCCAAACGGCATCAGCGGCCTAAAAACCGGAAACCAGCTCCTGCCAAAATGGAGCAAAGGACTACGACTTGAACGTGCATCAAACCAACCTCTAATGCTCAAGCTCGATGGTGGTGATGCGACGGGTCGTGGAATGAGTGGCGGAGGCCTCTTCGATAGCTCGGGTGATTTAGCCGGTATTTATATCGGGCAGGAGAGGGAAGACGAGACGCGTTACGCGATCGACATCCAAGCGGTCCTGCAGTGTTTCGACCAAAACGATTACGACTATGTCGTGGGGAGAGCCGTATCAGAAGATCCTTCAACGACCAAGGAGAGAAATTGGAAAGATTTGAACCGTCTTATTCCCTACTCACTGCTTGGTACTTATTTAATTGTTGTTGCCGTGCTAAGTGGTCAACGAGCGATTACACCCGTAGACACACCGACCCCACTCTTGATTTTCTGGTCGATGATTATCAGTTTCGCAGCGATCCTCCTGTCCTGGTTGATGGCAAGTCGAATTAATAATAGTAAGCTCATCACAGTCGCGGCACTGACGACTATTTCACTTCTTTGTATCGTCTCCTGGTTCTATATCAATCTTCGCCAGAACAACGTCCATTCGCTGGATTCTAACGAGCCAGGTTTTTATGTGGCTGTCGGCTATGATAATTCGCCGCAATCAGTTCAGGAACACATCAAGCAAGCCTATCCAACAGAATCCACCAAAGAGTTGCTTGAATTATTCCCACCAAGTAAGAAGGATGATGTAGAAGAAATTTGGACGAAGGATTCAATCGCAAAAACACAAAAGCATCTTTTTTGGGGCTGGACATCGTGCCTGATTCTTGGTGCTTGGCTCGCAGGTCTTGGCGTTCAATCAGTATTCAAATCCCGGCTAGTTTGACTGCCAGCCTGTAGGCGAAAAAATCCAGGTCTTCTCCCCCTCGGTGGAAACGGGTATTGGCTCGAACGGATCCGGAAAAAGAGTGCTTGTTCCTCCATCCAACTGAACCATGACTTCGTACTTGCCCTTAGTCCATCGAAACCCATTTCCGCCCTGTGGTACCTTCTCCCATTTCACATCAAATTTTTTTCCAGTTCTTTGTTCAATGGTACGCCAACCGATCCCTCGTACGCGTACTTCGTTTACCATGTCGTACTTTACAGTAAGACTATATCCCATTGCTGCCGCCCCGTAGACTCTGTCTTCTTTGAGGCGAAGCACTTTTCCATCCTCCGAGAATTCGCATTTGCCGGTGATTAGCATTGGGAATGCGCGATCTTGGACCCATTGAAGTTGTTTCGGGAAGGAATCCGAGTCGACAAATGCGCATGCGTAGAGATTATCTAAGCGAGCTTGGAGTGCAAACCGAAAATCCTCAATGTCAATATCCCTTGGTAAACCCGGGTTGTTCAGAATACATGCTTGAATAAGCAAGCACTGTTGAATCGGATCCGAACGGTTTTTTAAATAATCAAAGGCAGGAGTTGAGATCATCAAGTCGAATCGACGAACATTTTTCGAGAGCAGGTCTAATTCGCTCTTGGTATTGTCGAGGCCTTCAATCTCGCCGAGGTCTACATCCCCGCCCCATTGATCAATGGTAATTCGTGGAGCATCAGAAAAAGCTTGTGGGGCATCCGCATCTTTCATTGCTTCTCTGATTTCCTCCAGTGACACTCCATTTTGCTTCGAACAGCACAGACCGATCACTTCGGTTTTCGTTCCGGGTTTACCCTCGAATATCGCATCACGAATGTGATTCCCAAGCATGTCGAGTTCGGGTTTGGGTTTGCATCCGTGGAACACGATCAAAAAAGCGTCCTTGACTTCAAGTATCGCAAATTCACAGCCGAGTGACTCTCTTAATTGCGACGTATAGGCTTCTAGCAGCCAGTTTTGTATGAAGGATTTCGTAAGCGTTGTACCGAATTGACCATTCCTTGTCGTCCACTTGGTTTGTATCTGTTGGGTAGATTCCGAGGCCTTTTTCCATGCATTGGTGAAAACACTTTTGGGAATCCCATTCCTCAGAACAATCTTTCCAGATTCTTCCTCGAAGCTAAAGTAACTTTTTCCAGCCTCAGCCGTGCTCTCCGTTGAAACATCCAACCTGTAAACGTCTTTCGCCGAGGGAATAAAAATGTCATAAGACTTGTGTTGTTGCAACTCTATCCTTGAGCTAGGTGCGATTTTAAATTCTTTTTCTTGGACGTCGCCGGAGACCGGTTTGACGATCACGTCCACATCACGATCGAGCGGATTGAAGAGCAAGCCGTTCCCAGGGTTAGCAGAATCCTGACCCTGGATCAAGGAGGAACTCAGGGTCAGCAGGACCGCAAAGAAATGCGTGGATTTGATCATTTTTAGCACTCTAATAATCTTGTTAGTGTATTGTTATTCGTCAGGCTTTTCGTTTGGGTAGATCTTCATCGTTGGTCCAATCGAAAGGGTGATATTTAAGGGTATTGTGATGGATGCTGTCGATGTACTGTGCCGTTGTGTCTTTTGTTTGATGGGTGATTCCTCCTGAACCTCCCACTTGTCTTCCCATTCGTTGGTGGAGGGAATTTGGGCTTCAAAGTTTACGCCCATGTCAACGACCCGACTATCTCTAGCTAGTTCGAACATTGGGACGCAATAATTTGCCACCAGATACTTTCCGCTGAAGTGCAAGCCGACCACAGATCCGGTTTGAACATCAATTACGGCACTGCCGGAGTTCCCTCCGAGCGTTGATGCATCATGGGCCAATGGCTGCACCCGATTGCCATACGCGTCGACGAACCATTGTCGGGAATTGAGCTTACCAGGTTGTAGCCGTTTGATATTGAAACGCCGGCGGAAGATTTCCATTTGAAGCCGTAGGTCATTTCGGGAATCTTGCGCCGGATAGCCGATTACAACGATGTCTTTACCCTTCATGTCATCCGGAGACTCAACGCACAGAGACAGAGCCGGGTGATCTGGTGCTAGACCTTCTACCTTTAAAAGTGCCATGTCCCAATGGGGGTGAATCATCAGCACATCGCGAACCTGCAAAGGAGCGCTGCTCTGGCGATCGATCTCTTGAACAAAATCGATTGCGGATTTTGCACCGGATTTGAACCGTAGTCGGCTCGTACCAATTCCGTCTGCGAAGATCTCGGCGACGTGACGGTTTGTCATGATCAAGTTATCGCCTACCACAAATCCGGTACCTCCAAAGGGTATACTCGGATGTCCCGGTAGTTCGATACGACCAATCGAGCGTATGTTGCGAGTGATCTTGGTTTTCACTGGTGATTTTGCCAAGTGTTCCCAAGGCGACCCAGGCTTTGCATAAGAGTCATTTTTTATATCAACGACAGGTCTTTCGCGTGGAAGAATGATCGCTTCTAAAACGTACTGTTCATTGGGCTTTAGGGGGGTATTGCGTTCGATGGATTGGATGCCTGACTCGATCGCTTCGACATATCCGCTAGCTAAATCTTGGTTTCCAACTGTTTCTAATGAAAACACTTCCGCGTGGGATACCTTAGAAAGACCTGTCACATCACCGTCTGGAGAGAGTTGCTTAAGCATTGCGACAAGTCTGTCCGCGTTTGTTTGGGACATTGCTTATCTCCTATTGAAATAAAAGAGGTTTCTTGAGACGAAGCAACCCCTTTATTGTAATCGCATACCGACCGATGCGTGGAGTTTAGCAAACTGAACGAGCTACTGTCAAGGAATTTCCAGCTTAATGCTTGGATGGAAATTCCCAAGCGTTGGCTTGCAACTCCACATGACACCGAGCTTGCTCGTGACTTTAACGCGTTGCGCTTCGTCCTCCTAGGGTACGATTCGATCCGAACTACACTGACTTGGTAGGGATGTTCGTGGCACATCCCCGATGAACGCCTTAGAAAAACCAACAGGAATCCATCGGTATCACAGAAGTACGTCGTGTGCCTTACACCAATCGAGAGTGGCCAATCCAAACAACATATCCTCAATCTCGGATATCGCTATTTGGTACGGTTCCCAGTCTTCGGGAACCGCAAATTCAAGCGGCACTCCCGTCAATTTTTGCTTGAGAACAAAACCGAAGGCTTTGGGACCGTTCTCCGTCTTGGCGATAACAATCTTCCAGAACTGCTTGGGAATCTGAATCTTGACAGGTCCGCTGGAGTCAACACCACTGAAACGCTTGTCGGTTGGGTCCAGAACAGGCCCTGCAAACACAATGACTCGCTCGGCAGTCGTTTCGTCTTCGATCAGCTTCTCTAAATCGCCCCAGTTGTCGATTCCTTTTGTAGCTTGATTGAATTTGGCGACCTGAGGCGAGCAGTTCGTTGTGTGAAATGTATCGCCGTTGCCCTTTTGCATATCTTCGAATGAACTCCCCCAGGCGACATCATCGCGTCGGACAATGTGTCCTCGATCAAAGGCCCCCTGGTCTTTGATAAAGAACTTGTCAGGCAGTTGTTCCTCTGCCGAGATACGGGAATCGATCACCCAGGCTTCTTGTGTGTCGTTATCCTCAAAGCCGTTGAGTTCATCACGTGTTGGCTTGTGGCCATCGGCCAGAAACTTGTTCTCTGATTGCCAACTGACGTTAGAAGCCGTGAACATCGCCAGACGACGCTCTTTATGCATGACGACAGAAAACCGATGGTACTTGAGTTCGAAGCTTTCATCGGCGAGTCGAGCAACCGTCTCCTTCCCGTCATCTGTGAGTTCCGGCAACGGGACGAGTTCCCCGTCGTCAAGTTCCAGAAAGTTCGGGTCGTATCCACTACGCTGTTCAAGGTTAGGATGAATCACCGGGACTTGAAACGTAGCTTCGCGCGCTGCGCGGACTGGTGTGGTTGTAGTTGCGGCGGTTGATCCAAGCAATGGTTGTCCCAATGAGATCGACACTTGTATGGGAATGGTCCATGTAGCCGTCTGATCGATGCCTTGGCCAGTCACGAAAGGGGCCGTTGGCACAGTTGTGGATAGAGCGCTGCCACCGAGCGATTCTATGCCTCGCCAAGCACGATCCCATGCGTCAGTCGACGGAACGCTGCCCACAAAGTTCAAGCCGGCATCAACTACACGCGGATCACGTGCCAGTTCGAATAGCGGAACTGAGTAATTTGCCTTGAGGGTTACGCCCGCAAAATGCAGGCCGACAACCTCACCGGTTTCTACATCGACGATGGCGGAACCCGAATTCCCAGCCAGCGTGGAGCTGTCGTGTGTCATCGCGGGTACGACATAATCGAAACTCTCAATTCTCTCTCGGGCTACGATCTCGCCAGGAGCCAGCCGTTTGACGCCAAAGACTGTTCCATAGACCTTCCGTTCTAGTTGTACGGCTTTACGAGACCGATCCTTTCCACGACCGGGAAAACCGATCACTACAATGTTGCGGCCGACAAGATCCTCCGGAGCCCGAATCGACAACCTTAGTCCTCCATTCGCTGCCGATAACCCGTCGACGCGGAACAACGCCATATCCCAATAGGGATGCACCATCACGACGTCAGTCAAGCGGATACTGGTCGAAAGATCATTCGGATCAAGCTCGTTCTCACGGCGAAAATCGATGGCTGACTCAATCCCTGGAATGAATGACAACTGATTCGGGAGCCGTCCCGTACCGCGCACGAAAGCCTCAGCAACGTGCCGGTTGGTCATCATCAGGTTCGGGCCAACCACAAAACCGGTGCCGATATGCTGAGGAATACCTCCAGAAATGTCCTCGATGCGACCGATTGATGGAATCACTGCATTGATCCGCGACCGCACCGGGTCGGCGTTGAGCTGTGTCCAGGGAGCCAGAAGCGTGTCGAACTGATCATCGATCACAAACGCAACCGGGCGGCCATCCTCCTCAACGATCGCCTCAAGATATCCCTGCTCGCGGGGCGTGATGTCGTCAAAGTCCCCGTTTTGCAGCTTTCGCAACGCTGAACTCTCCGCATCGAAGTTTCGAGCAACAAGATTGTCAAGCGTAGCCCGCCGACGACCAGAATCGTCAGTCAGGCTCTCCCTCCCTTCAACCTCGGACAGTCCAGCAGATCTCTCCTTTGCGAGCGACTCCAGGTTGCCATTTCCAGTGACCTTGGAAAGTTTTTTGCGAATGGCTTGAAGTGATCCATCTCGTGGCATGTTACGTCTCCTGTCGATTGAACTAAATTAAGGAATCGAGAATTTTTTCAAGTTCTTGCCTTCAGCAAAATCTTGGCGATGTACTTATCCAGACTATGATCGCTGACGCTCGGAAAGATCCCTTCGGTCTGCGGCTCTATACTCGACTCTGTCAACGGGCGATTCACGTTGACAACGTCCTGGCCAATCCGAGATTGCAGAGCCTGATACTCGGCTTCTGTCAGCATTGGCAGACCTCGTTCGATCGATTCATTTCGCACGGACTCGACAAGTACCCGCTCGGCCGGCGGCAATGATTGTCCGTTCTTAAGGCCATGTTGGGAATCAAAGTGTAGCAGCCGGCCCACATGCTCATAACCGGGTGGAACACGCGGCACGATGTCATCGTCATTGACAAAGCGGAAGAATTTCTCGGCGTAATTTTGCAGGAAGAACATTCTGAATGCACCGCTGCCCACTGCAGGTTGTCCAAATGTGGCAATCAAGGAAGCGGGCATGAAGTCGTGCCACTCTGCGGCCATCACGGTTGCGAGTGCGCCGCCCAAACTGTGGCCTGTCAAGATGAGCCTTCGCCCGGTGCTTCCGGAAAGCGCTGACCTGAGCTGCGACTCGATAACTTGAAATGCTCCGAGGAATCCCCGGTGCGCAACCCCATAGTCTCGCGTTCGTCCAGGTACATTGATGTTTCTTAACCAGTCGCCACGGCTTTCAGTCCCGCGAAATGAGACCAATGCGATCTCGGGGCTTAACGCGACGAAACACTGCGTGTCATCAACATCGATAAACTCACAGGAGTCGAAACCCCATGATCTCGCCGAGCCCAGACACGTCGACTTAACGCTCTGGTCGGACTCGTAAGCCAACTTGCTAGCGAGCGCTAACGACAATGCCGCTTTCCAGGTGAAGGCCGACTTGGTAAGGGAATCTAGATGGAATGGTGCGGTGTCAATCGCTGGCTGTGAAGGTGCTGATTGACCCTCCTGGGCAATAGGGCGTGATGACTCTGGGGGCTTCGATGCGGCCTGCAAATGCAATACAGGTTTACCTAAGGTGATCGATACCTGCAGTGCAGCAGAAAATGCTGCGGTACCACTCGGGATAGCATGGACAGAAACAGCCAACGGCGTTTGAGAGTCGACTTGCTGAAGCATCGATTGAAGCGGATTTGTTTTATGTTCTTGTCTCATGAGAGCCTTTTATCTGAACATGGGCACAGGTCAGGAGGTATGTTCGCGCCGCGTTCGAATCGCCTTGCTTGGAACCGACAGGTTTAGACACGACTCGCTACAGCTGAGATGACCCCAGCAGAAAATCCGAACCGCCGGAGTCGCCGTTCAAGGGCGTCCGACGGATTCCCTCTCAACAGCTCAAACCGAGAAGCAGTTGCTTCCAAGAGTTTCTGATGTGATGCTATGGATTATAGAACCACAATGGAACTCCTCGTACGAGAATCGAATACCACCTTGGCTCCACGAGTCTACTGGATCGTCAAGCGGATTTGTGTAGGCCAGCTCTTTTAACTTGTACAATCTCTCGAAATTTCACGACCTACCCTCCGCGATAACCCAAAACGCGGGGACTGTCCCCGGGTACTTCTCGAATGCTGCCGCTTCTGGGCTTTCTTTGCGACTTTGCACCATTGCGTCTTTGCGTTCAGTTCCGGTGGCTGGCGAACCGAGGGCAGCCAAGTGCCGCCCTCCGGGCTAAATCGAAACAGCCGGTTCTTTTGCAAGATCCACTAGTCAGAAGGATCTACCCCAGGCTGAGAAAACCAAGAGGGGCTGGTTTGGCTCGCAGAATCGAGTCGAATACACCCATCTGGATTCGAACCAGAAACCTTCGGTTCCGTAGACCGATGCTCTATCCAATTGAGCTATGGGTGCTTGTGCAGCATTTCGCGGGGCTTTTCATGCCAACCGAAGCCAGAAGTATAACCAGATTTTCTATGCCGATAAAGTCCAATCGCCGAGTTTCTACCGCCCGGGATCCCGTTGCGAAAAACGGGGCTGCAAGCCCCCAAAACATCAATGATTCCATTGGAACTCGGAACTGTTGAGCAGAACCCAGAACAAATTTCCAAGCTCCCGGCTCCGTGCCTCGCGGCGCTTGCCCTCTAGCCGCTGGGTAAATACCTCCAGCTCTTGGGCCGTCGCCGGTCGGTTCAAGGTCGATAAAAATGCGGTCGAGACTGCCGTCTGGTCGTCCCGTGCCAATCCGGCAATCCGAGTCGCTGCGTTCATGATCGGATTGTTGTCGATCCGCTCGGACAAAAACTGCCCATTCATCATCAGGAGCCTCTGTGGGATCGTGACCGACTGCTCGACAAACTCGTCTTCTCCTCGGCTCCCATAGGCCTTGGTAAAGTCGTTGACCCCACCGTACAACTCCAACTGCGAGAGGATCGATGACGACGCGTCGATGGTTTTGAGACGGCACGCTTGATGCACCGCCGCGGCCATCTGCTCGGGCCTTAATTGAGTTATCGGGAAGACCGCCCAAGCCTTCTCGTAGGTCTCGTCGATCTGCTCGGTCTGACTCGAATCCCCCTGACTCCACTGAGAATCGATTTGATAGACACCCGTGGCGATGATCACGCGAACCAAACGCTTAAGATCATACCCGTGCTCGATGAAGTCGTCGGCCAGGGCCTCGAGGCCCGGCGGATAAGGGCCTTGGGCCGGGATGTCGTCGATCGGTTGGACCAATGGCTTGCCTGTGAGGATCGCCCAAACGCGATTGACCGTCGCGCGAGCAAACGCGCGATTGCCGGGACGCGTCACCCAGGCGGCAAGTCCCTGACGGTTGCTGTGCTGGCCGCCAAACCACTCAGTCTCAAAAGGAACCGAGGCGACCACCTCGGTCTCCTCTTGGGAGTTGAGATACTTGGTCCGATACACTTGTCCCTGCTCCTCCTTTAGACCGCTGAAAGGATTGTCCATCTTCAGGCTACCGAAGTAGGCGGCAAGTTGATGGAAGTCGCTCTGCTGGCCGGTCCGTAGCGATCCTTCAGGATCCGAACTCTGGGCTCCGCTTTCCGTAGGGAATTGGACGTTGCCCAAGTAATCGTTGTGGCACTGTAGGCAGTCGATCCGCATGGCCAAAAACGCTCGGGATGTTCTCCCTGCCAACCGTACCGCATCGGGTTTGTTGTCGTTGTTCTCGTCCATCGTCGCAGTCAAAAAATTGACCTCGGGACTGTCGGTCCATGATCCTCGCGCCGATAAAATCCGACTCGCAATTTGATCGTAAGGCATGTTCTCTTCAAAGCGATCGGCTAACCAATCGACATACTTGCGTCTGCGGAAAATCAAGAATGGACCTTCGCTCGTCCCGACCGTCGCCCGGGCAAACCGCTCGGCGAAATGGTCCGACCACCGCCGATCCTTGAGCAAGTATTCGGTCCACCAACCGAGGCGCTGATCTTCGGGGATCTTCTCGAGCGATCGATACTCTTCGAGCGAAAGCCCGTTGCCGACCATCCCGAGACTGATGCGCCTTGCGATCGTATGCCAAGGGGCCTCAGGGGCAGGCCGCAGTCCTTGTTGTTCCCAGTTGGCTCGGAACTCATGGTCGATCTTGCTGGCGGCTTCGAGGACCGTCGCATCGAATGCCGAGGCGATCTGCTCGGGCCTGCGCATCAAGACAGGATTGTGGGTCGTGGCCCCAAAGATCCCCAACAGGATCGCTGCTGCGGTCCCTAGGAATACGAGCCTCTTGCCCCAGGCTCTGGCTGCTATCGGCCTTGGGCTGCTAGTCGGCATGATCGAGTCTGCGATTTGGGTTGAGTCGTCCATGGCCGAGGATGCTCCAGTGTTATTCGTATCGGTCGGTTAAAAATTGCTTGAGGTCGGCGCGGATGCTTTCCTTTCCAAGCGATCGTTCAAACCAACCGTCGATCCGCTTGGTTACCAAGTTGTTGGACTTGGCAGCCTCTTGATAAAAAGGATGGATCGAAAAGAAGATCGCTCGAGCCGCGATATCGACCGGCGCCGATTCGCTGAGCCCAAGATCGCAGACGGCCGCCGCGATCCCAAACGGGAGCTTGTCCCATTCGTAAGACTGGTTCTTGCCCTGGGCGCGGATGATCAGCTTCTCAGGGGTCGATTCGACAATGCTCACCTCGGTCGCTCCGACCTTCAACGACGAGGCTCCTTTGGCTTTGATTTTGGCTTCTTCGAACGATTCGGCGTAGATCTTCAGGAGCTGGCCGGCTTGGTCCAGGCGGGCCGTCTGGTCCTTGCCCAACTTGGTCGTCGCTTTATCGAGCATCGCGGCGATCAACGGCTCGAATTTGCTAGGGTCTCGACTGACCAACGCTTCTTTGGCTTTGGCCATGCCAGCTTTCCACTCCGGGGTTTCGTTGGCCATCGCCGGTTCCGGGGTTGGTTCTGCGGTTGGTACTGGGGTTGGTTCCGGCGGCGTTTCAGGGGCCGGTTCAGGGTTGCTTGGGGCATCGGGATTGCCGGGGGCATCGGGTGGCACTTGCACGGGTGGCTTGGCCATGGCTGGATTGTCGGTCATAGGAAGCGAGGCGTCGGGCGTGGAGAATCCTACCGAGGGGAGTTCTGGGAGTGGGGATTCGTTGGGGCCTTTGCGATTGCGTCCTTTGGTGCTCGCTCCGATCTTCAGATCTGGGGGCTTAGCGTTGGATGGATCTGCGCCGAGTATCGCATTTCCTTGAAGGTTCTCGGTTGGGCGGTCGGCGGGTTTGTTGCGATTCTGTTGGGCGACTTGTTGGCGGTTCGAGAGGAATCGAAACGAGGCGAAGCCCAAGAGCCCTAGGGCGGCAAGGACCATACCGCCGACGGCCAGGAGGTTTCGTCGGCGTCGGCGCGATCGGAGTTGTTCGACCAGATCGACCCGATTGGTTTCGGTGGACTTGGTCTCGGACCGCTTGGCCGCGTCTAGCTGATCTTTATCTGCGATCGAGCCGTTGGGGTTGGCCCGAGTCGATGCGTTGGCAGAAGGTTTGCGATCAGCGGCTACGAGCCAAGCTGGGGGTTGCTCTTGAGTCGGCTCGGGTTGGATGGACATGAGCATGAGCGAAGGGAACAGTTCTGAGAGTTCAGCGCGTCGTTTCTCGGGGGTTAGGTTCAGCGAGGAGTTGGCTCTTGCAAAGGAGTCCGGTGCGATGGATGCCGGGTTGAAAGGTAGCATGGGATCGCCCATGGGAAGCAGTTCCGAGGCGTTCGGAGCGATGGTCGGACTCGAAGTTCCGGCAGAGGGTCTGTTGGATGTTCGCTCGACGATGCCGACAGTCGCCTGAGTGCGTGATGGGGCGTTCTTCCCGAGTTCCTTTTGTTTTTTTTGCGACTCGAAGAGTTGTGCAAGTTGGCTGTCGTAAGCGGTTTTCTTGGACGGATCGAGCAGGATCGATTGGGCTTGGCGAAGGAGTTTTTGGACGACCTGAAGCGAGCCGGTCGGATCGGCAGTTTGCGATGGGTTCTCTTGGGTGGCTGGATTGGAGCTTTCGCTGGTTCGGATTTGTTCCAAAGCGGTTTTCAAGGCCGACTCGATCGCGGACTTATCGGTGCAGAACGGTTCGAGCCCGATGACTTGGTAGTAATCGAGTTGCGAGGCCTTGAGCGGACGCTTGAGGTGTTTTTCGATCGCTGCGAGGATTTCGTTCATCGCCGGTTAGCTTTCCATGTTGAATTCGCTGTCCTCGATTTGCTCGCGACGCAAGCGTTGGTCCAAGCGTCGTTGTTGGAACAGGATAAAGCGTCGGAGCATGCTGACCCAGAACATCATGAGCAGCGGGGAGCAGTAACAGACCAACAAGAGCAGCAGGTGCGTCGAGCGTTCGTCCCCGGGGGACTGGAGTTTGTTGGGGGATCCGAACAGGTCTCGCAAGCTATTGGCAAAACTCGGGATCCGAGCCGCGACGGCCAATAATAGGGAGAAACCGGCAAAAACCATCATGGAGACAAAGAGCATCCAGAGTCGGACCGGCGGAAGGGTCGGCTGGCTCTGGGTTGCAAAGGGAGATTGCGGTTTGTCGGGACCTTTGGCAGCCAAAATCGTCACCTATCGGGTGCAAATCGTGATTTATCGAGGGGTCGGGGCCAATCGGCAAGTACCTGTAGGATGCCTCGGGGGAACTTGCGGGCTAAAAACCTTCGTTCCTAACAATATACAGTCGCCGGGAGTGGACAACGCGAAATAGCCGACGGATAATATAAACTTCTCATGCGATTGCGTTTCCTTAGTCTTTCCTGCAATGGGGTTTACCCATGAAGTATCGTCTGGCGTATATGGCCGCGGCACTGTGTTGTTCCGCTTCGCTCGGTTGCTTCTCCAAAAAAACCGAGGTCGCTTCGAGCGACGGAGCGACAAACTCTGCGTCGGCAGGAGGCGGGATGGCCTCGGGCCCCGCAGTCAAAGGTGCTCCTGGGCCGGGTCCCGGCTCGAGCCCTCCGGCTGGTAGCACCGGCCAAGAGTCCGGCAACTCGGCATCTAGCGAACCGGAGTCCGGTGGCGGCGCCACAGGCGGCCCACCGGCTTTGGAAGCTGCCGGTGCAGGCGGGGGTGGTTCGTTCACCTCGGGGGCACCCCAAGGGGGCGGTTCCTCGGGTGGCCCTCCTGCTCTGGAAGCTGCTGGTGCAGGCGGTGGCGCTCCGGCTGGCGGCGCTCCGGCTGGTGGAGCTCCGGCTGGTGGAGGTAGCTCATTGCTCGACTTAGGCTCCCCGGGTGGCTCGGGAGCTGCAGGCTCGATCGGGACGGGTGTCGGTGGCGGAAACCTGTTGGGTTCCAATCCGCTTGGCGGCCCGGGCGAGCCCGAATCAGGCCTCCCCGGCACAGGGTTCGCCGGGTCTGGATTTGCAGGCTCCGGATTCGCAGGTTCTGGTGGACCTCAAAATTCGCAAAATCCTGCCAGTGCGCCTGCGATCCCAGCCGTCGAACTGACGCTTGAAGACCGGGCGGTCATCGCTTTCCAAGCGGGCAATTCTCCGAAGTCTTATGCGCTCTACCAAGCCCACTCGTTGCATGTGCCCAGCGATGAATCCCAAGAGATGATCGATAAGTACCGTTGGGATAAAAAACGAATCGTCCCTCGGCTCGGATACAACTTCGCCGTGGGCCTAGTCGTCAAAAAAACACCTCAGGTTACCGATCTTAAGCCTATCGGTACGGCATTGAAGGATCTCACGAGTGCAGGGGGTGGTCGCGGCGGTCCTCCGGGACTCTCCGGCGGCGGGGGTGTTCCGCCCGGGTTAGGGTTCGAAGGGGGGGGTGGCAGCGATGCCGGAGGTTCTGCTGCTCCGATTCCGGCCGGTGTGCGTCCCTTGCCCGCCAAAGAGCTCAGCGATGCGGCCGGCAATTATGCTGCGGTGTTTGTCGATGAATTCAACAAGGCCCATTCGGAAGGAAAATGGTCTGAAGCGTTTCGCGAATATTCCTTTGGTTCTCCATCGCTCCCACCGAGCCTTGCCGGTCTTCCTGGTCTGCTCTCGGGCGGAGCTGCCGGTGCGTTCGGCGGAGGCGAATCCGGCGGAGCCGGAGGTGGTATCGGTCTAGGCGGTTTCGGAGCTGGTGGTTTCGGAGCTGGTGGTTTCGGTGGTGGAGCAGCAGGTGCAGGTGGAGCTCCGGCCGGTTACGGCGGCGGTGGCCCTCCACCCGGTGCTCTTGGTTCGAGCGGACCTCCGGCAGGATATGGCGGCGGTGGCCCTCCAGCCGGTGCTCTTGGCTCGAGCGGACCTCCGTCGGGTTATGGCGGTGGTGGCCCCCCAGCCGGTGCCCTTGGTTCGAGTGGACCTCCGTCGGGTTATGGCGGTGGTGGCCCTCCAGCCGGTGCCCTTGGTTCGAGCGGACCTCCGTCGGGTTATGGCGGTGGTGGTTCAGGTGGCGCGCCGGCAGGTAGTCGGGGACGAAATTTCTACCTGCTCCTCAAATCGGCGGTGTCGGAGGAGTCGGCGGAGTCGGCGGCCTGGGGGCAGCAGGCGGACCAGGGGCCGGTGCGATGGGTTTGCGAGGCGGAGCGCCCGGAGCTCCTGGACCAGGGGCTGGCGGAGCCGGCGGGACCGGACTGCAGCTCGGTGGGCCCGGCGCACCGGGTGGAATGATGCCTGGTTTTGGTTCGGAATCCGGTGGCAACCCCGGTGCAGGTCCCTCCCTATCGAATCTTCAGTCGCTTGTGAAGAACTTCGACGCAAGTGATTTGCAGTTGCCCAGTGGATCGATTCCTTTGGGATCAGGTCTTGTGTACATCGGCAGCTCCGAGAGCCTTGCCGAGTTGACCAAGCGAGCCAGCGAGCAGCACTACGATGCATTGATTGTCTTCGAAGTCGATGCATCGATGATCATCGCCAATCGATCGATCAAGAACGATTGCCGCATCCGCGCGATCAATCTCAAAGCGGCCAAGGACGCCAAGGATAAGTCCTTCACGTCCAGTTCGCTCAACAATCGCGATATCGCCATGGACAAGAATCCGGAGACCAAAATTGGGAATGCGGTCAACAGTTTCATGCAGAAGCTCTTCGAAGGCTATGCGTTGGATGATCTTCCAAACATACCGGCCGAGTCGGTCAAGAAGAAACGCTTGCCAGCTCTAGCCGCCGACACCAGTCGAACGGTGCTCGATCGGCTTGCCGAAGTTCAGCTTTACTTCTCCAAAGGACTAATCGACGAGACCCTCAAGGTCGACGCTTTTGGAGCCATCGCAGGGCCAGACGGTCAAACCTTGGCAACCGGCACCATCGATGAGAAGCTTCCGATTTTGGAAAAGATGATCAAGCGAGATTACGAGTAACAGGTTTTGGTTGGTATTTAACCCGAGAGGATTTCCGATAGATGAATCGCATTCTTAAGCGTCCGTTAGGTCAAGGCTTGATGTTCCTGTTGCTAGCCATGCAACCGGTAGCTTTGTTTGCCCAAGACCTTTGGCTCAATCTACCTGGTGCAAGCGGCAAGAGCGGCTCGGGCAAGAAAGTGGTTCTGATTTCGGGCGACGAGGAGTATCGCAGCGAAGAAGCCTTGCCAATGCTCGCCAAGATCCTTTCCGAGCAACACGGCTTTCATTGCACGGTTCATTTTGCAATCCATCCGGAAACCAAAACCGTCGACCCGAACTACTCGAGCAACATCCCAGGTCTCGAGCAGCTCGACGATGCGGACTTCATGGTCATGTTCCTCCGCTTTCGCGCCCTACCTCCTGAGCAGATGAAACACATCGATCAGTTCGTGCGAGCTGGAAAGCCCCTCTTGGCCATCCGCACCGCAACCCATCCGTTCAACTTTGGCGATGCGAATCATCCTTATGCGCACTGGTCCTGGAACAATGGCAAGTGGCAAGGTGGGTTTGGCCAGCAAGTCGTCGGCGAGACGTGGGTCTCTCACCACGGAGTGCACAACGGGCAAGCCACGCGCGGGGTGATCAATCCCAAACATGCCGATGCGCCGATCCTGCGAGGTGTGTCCGATGTTTTTGGGCCCACGGATGTCTATGGTGTGGTCCATTTGCCAGCCGATGCTCAAGTCGTTATGTTCGGGCAAGTCCTCTCGGGGATGAAGCCGACCGACCCGCCACTCGAAGGCGAGAAGAACAATCCCATGCAAGCCCTGGTATGGACCAAGAGCTACAAGATGCCCGAGGGAAACGGCCAACCTGAGGGTAAGGTGGGCTTGGCCATCGGTTCGACCATCGGTGCGGCCGTCGATTTGCTCAACGAGGATCTCCGAAGGCTTTTTGTCAATTGCGTCTACTCGGGCGTGGGGATCGAGGTGCCAGCCAAAGCCAGCGTCAGCATTCCCGATTCCTACAAACCGAGCTACTTTGGATTCAAAGACAAAGCGTTTTTTACCGACAAAAAGATCCTTCCAAAGGACCTGTTGAAAAACTAGTAGGGATTTTTCAGGGGATTTCCCCTGCGGTGCGACTCTGTTTGGGCCTTCGATGGGTTTTGAATCCTGTTGGATTGGAACGGAATTTGCGGATCAGAGTCTATTGACCGACAGGCTGAAGGCCATTTTGGCAAGCTGACGCGGGCAATCCTCTAGGGAGCCCGTTTGGCACGTAGAGTCCGTCGGATCTGTTCGTGTTGAATCACCTTTATTTTGTTGGTTCTCGGGAGTGCTCAGATCATGAATCGACCCATGTCGACTTGGAAATTGTTGGCGTTGATGGCCATGGTTGCAGGTCCAGTCGGGTACTGGATGTTCTCGCAGTCGTCGGTCAATCCCTCTCAGGCTTACGCGCAGCAAGCGGCTGAGGCGACCCAAGCCCGAACGCAGTTGGACCCGGAATTGGTGGTCCATGCCGAACAGTTGTCCAAGGCCTTCCGCGAGGTAGCTAAATCGGTTAAGCCGTCGGTCGTGAGCATCAAGTCGCTCGTCGAGCGTCGAAGTGTGGCTCAGCGAGGCAACGGCCGCGGATTGCCTCAGGGGTTGCCTCCCGAGTTCGAGCGGTTCTTTGGCCCAGGATTCGGACTGCCAGACATGGAGCCCGAGCAAGAGATCGCCGGTCCAGATGGTATGGTGCAATTGGGGCTCGGCTCTGGGGTTATCGTCCGGCAAGACGGCTACATTCTGACCAACAACCATGTGGTTGCCAACGCGGCGGAACTTGAAGTCTATTTGAGCGACGATACCAAGTATGTGGCCAAGGTGATCGGAACCGATCCGCGAACCGACTTGGCCGTCCTGAAAATCGATGCCGTCGGTCTGATCGCCACCCCTATGGGAGACTCCTCGAAGGTGGAGGTTGGGGATTGGGCGATTGCGATCGGAAGTCCCTTTGGATTGGCCCAGACGGTCACTGCGGGGATCATCAGTGCGACCAAGCGGACCGATCAAGGGATCACACCTTACGACGATTTCATTCAGACCGATGCGGCGATCAATCCTGGCAACAGCGGTGGTCCGCTGTTGAATTTGCGAGGTGAGATCATCGGGATCAATACCGCGATCGCATCGCGAGGGGGTGGGTACAACGGAGTCTGTTTTGCTGTCCCTAGCAACACCGCTTCGCGAGTCCTCGGCGACCTGATCGCCAACGGCAGCGTATCGCGGGGGTTCATCGGTGTTCGACCCGCAGCGATGAGTCCTGAGTTGGCCAAACAGCTATCGCTACCTACGGACCTCAAAGGGGCCTTGGTCGAATCGGTCACCAAGGGGATGCCTGCCGATAAGGCGGGGATTCAGGTCAAGGATGTCATTGTGGAGATCGATGGAGTCGCGATCAAGTCCGACTCGGCCATGCGTCGTGCGATTGGCGAGACCAAGCCTGGCAAGAGTGTTAATGTAAAGATCTATCGCGATGGCAAAACGATCGATGTGCCGGTGACCGTCGCAGCGTTGGACGAAAAAGCTTTGGCAAGCAATGAGCGGCAGTCCCTAGAGCGTGCCCAGAAACTCGGGCTTGCTGTCGATGAGGTCCCGCCGAGTATTGCGAAAAGTCTCCAGTTGGAGGCTGGCGAGGGAGTGATCATCACGGAGATTTCTCGACGAAGCCGGATTCCTGGGGTCAAGGTCGGAGACGTGATCTTGTCGATCAACGGCACACCGGTCAATTCGGTCGAGGACTTTGTCCAATCGCTAGGCGAGATTCGAGCCGGAGAAGCTTTGTCGTTGGTGATTCGCGACGAGAATTCCGAGCGGATGGTAACGATTCGATAGGTGAGCCTCCCGTCGGGCTCGTCCCGGCGGAGGCAGAACTTGCAGCTACCAAGGCTGCACCGCGCTCTCCCTGATATCTTTCTTCCGCCCAAAGGGCGGAAGAAAGATATCAGGGCTATTTTGCGAATAGGTAGCTCAAGAGTCTTGGCCCCGCCGGCATGAAGCCGAATGGCGTTGAATTAGTGAAAAATGGCCTAGATTCAAAGGCCTCCTGCCCTGGATAAGCGTTTCATCACAAGCGCAAACCAAGGCAAGGAGGCCAGCTCAATGAGTCTGTTGAACAGTCTGAAGTCGACCGCCCACCCCGTCAAGTCCCCACCACTTTCTCTGGAGAAGCTCAGGACGCGAATTCAGGAATGGGCGGCAGGTAAGAGCCTAAATCGGTGCCAGGCACCTGGTACGATGCCAGGTTGGATGCTAGCAAATCGGGAGCCTAAATCGGTGCCAGGCACCTGGTGCGACGCCAGGCTGGATGCTAGCAAATCGGGAGCCCAAATCGGTGCCAGGCACCTGGTGCGATGCCAGGTTGGATGCTAGCAAATCGGGAGCCTAAATCGGTGCCAGGCACCTGGTGCGATGCCAGGTTGGATGCTAGCAAATCGGGAGCCTAAATCGGTGCCAGGCACCTGGTGCGACGCCAGGTTGGATGCTAGCAAATCGGGAGCCTAAATCGGTGCGAGCAAATTCGGTGCCAGGCACTTGGTACGACGCCAGGCTGGATGCTAGCAAACCGGAAGCCCAAATCGGTGCAGCCCAAATCGGTGCCAGGCACTTGGTGCAACGCCAGGTCGGATGCTAGCAAACGCAGGAGCCCAAATCGGTGCCAGCAAGGAGGATGGGGACGCACGGCCTCGGAGGGCCATGCTACGGAGAGCCGACGCACGGCCTCGGAGGGCCGTGTTACGGTGTGATTGATTAGCCAGTGGTGCCTAGGCCGCTGGCGATCGCGTTGACGGTCAGCAACAACTGCGGGATCAGTTGATCGGCTTCTTTGGTCTGTTGCATGCGATGGTAGCTTCGCCACATCTTCAACAGATCGATCTGCTGGCGGTGCAAAACCCTCAACCCACTGGATCTTAGATTCATCATCCGCTGGATGTTCGGTCGTCGTTCGGATAAGGGGCCATCGTAGAGCCATTCGATTTTCTCACGTGTGCGAATCAGTTCGCTTTGGATCGTGGTCATGAACGAATCCCTCAGAGCAGGGTCCTCGACCATCTGCGCGTAGGCTTGCATGATCTCTAGATCGGTTGCCGCAAGGCTTGTCGCTACGTTGCTCAGCAGGTAATGGCAAGGTGCCCACTGACTCATCGTCTCTTTGAGTTGAGCGAATTTTTCGGGGGCGGTCATCTGGAGTTTCTCCAGGGCCGTTCCAACGCCGAACCAGCCCGAGAGGAAGAAGCGAGCTTGTCCCCAGCTGAAGACCCACGGTATAGCCCTTAGGTCTGCAAGCGATTGCTGGCCGGTGCGGCGTGAGGGTCGCGATCCGATCCGGCTTTGCTCGATCGCATCGATCGGTGTGGCTTGTCGGAAGAACGTCACGAATCCCTCGCGATGGATCAGTTCGATGTAGCTTTCCCTGGCCCATTGCGACAGATCTGAAAGCGTCGCTTCGAGCGGATGCTCGCTCGCATCGTCCTTTTGGTCGGTCAATGTCTTGCGGGCGACACCTGCGAGGAACAGTTCCAGGTTGTAGATGGCCGTCGCGCCATGCGCGTATTTCTGCGGGATCGTCTCACCTTGCTCGGTCAATCGCAAATCCCCTTGCAAGGACTCGTAGGGCAACGACTGGATGAAACGATTCGTCGGTCCAGCACCTCGGCTGATGGTACCGCCACGACCATGGAAGAAACGGATGCGTACCCCATGCGATTTGCCGACTTCGACAAGTTCCTTTTGGGCCCGTCGCAAATGTACCAAGCTGGCCAGGATGCCCCCGTCCTTGTTGCTGTCGCTATAGCCGATCATCACTTGACCGACCGGTGAAACAGAATCGCGTGCATCAGAATTACCCGACTCGGGGCCTCTGTGGACCTTCATGCTCCGCTTGGTGATCGGGTGCTCCAAAAAGGCGTTGTAAATCGCTGGGCTGTGCTGCAGATCGTCGACGGTTTCGAAAAGTGGGACGACGGGCAAGGGGCACTCCAGGCCGTCTGGGGTCTCTCGCATCAGGCCGACCTCTCTGGCAAGCAAGTAGACGACGAGCAAATCCGAGACGTTGCGTGTCATGCTTACGATCAAGCATCCGAGCCCGTCGAAACCGTAAGCTGCACTGTATTCCTTGAGAACCCTAAGGGAGGACAAGACCGCGTCGGCTTCGGTCCCGAGCGATACATCGGGCCTTGCAAAAGGTCGCTTGGATTCGAGTTCCCGTTGCAATAAATCCAAGCGTTCCGACTCGGACCATTGCGAGAAGTTGGTTCGGCTAAATCCGGCCGCGACGAGCAATTGCTCGACGGCTCGATCGTGAAACGCGCTGTTTTGACGCACATCGAGAACCGCCAAGTGGAATCCGAAGGTCTGTACGATCCGCATAAGCGGTTGGACCGCATATTCGGCGACATGGCGCTGGCTAGAGGCTACCAGACTCTCATAGAGCAACTTCAAATCGTCCAGCAACTCTGCCGAGTGCTGATAGATCGGCGGTTGGTCCTTGGCGATGTGTTCGTAGGAAGCATCGACGCGCGGCAATCGAGCCAGCATCGTGTTGATGAATTGGCGCCATGGTTCGTTTGGGTTGCGATCGATCGCACGTTGACCGGCAGTGCCTAAGCGATCGGCGGCGATAGCCAAGGCTTGGAGGAACTCCGGATTTGGCCGTTGCCAGTACGCCGAGAGGCTCAGTAGCCGTGCCAATTGCTGCAACTGCCGATGGACCAATCCCAGGGCGTTGCTGCGCATCTCGAGCAGACTCTGCCGGGTGACTTGGGCCGTTACCAGCGGATGTCCGTCCCGATCGCCGCCGACCCAGGTGCCGAAGGTCAATCGGGGGAAGACCAAAGGGTTATCGAATACCTTGGGATCGAGCCCAACTTGAGTCCAAGCCATTCGCAGCCTTTGGTCTAGGGGCCGCAGGACCGATGGAAACACATGGGTCAAGTAATCGAGCACGTTGCGACGCTCGGACTGAATATCTGGTTTGTCCAGATAGATCTCGCCAGTCCGCCATAGAATGGACAACAAAGCGCGCACGGCGAAGTCATTTTCTTGGCTCGAGGGGTTATCGGCCGAAGCTCCATTGCTGAGGATCTCTCGATGGATTTGCAGGCGTTCGTAGAGGCGTCGATGGTGAGCTAGGACAGTGGCTCGTTTGGCCTCCGTCGGATGCGCTGTCAATACAAGTTCGACTTGCATCTTTGGCAGTTGTTCGGCGATCTGCTGCGATGTCCATCCTTGGTCTTTCAATTGCCGCAAGGAGGCCCCCCAGAGGGCCGGCAGGGCATCCATTCCGGATTGCATTTCGATGGTCTTGCGGAACTGATCGGCCGCGTTTTGCTCGGCCATCCCCAGGAGTTGAAAGGCGATCGAATAGGCTTGGGTTAAATGGACCGACTGCCCGAGCCCACTGGGTGGAATTGGATGCTCGTTGGCAACGGGCAAGATGCCCGCGAGGGCATTTTCACCCGATTCCTCGAGCACTTCGCGAAAGCAGGTCAAAATCCAATCCCACTGGCCTCGGAGGATCTCCTCGTTCAGCGCCAAAACACTCTCGACGATCATGAAAGCATTCCAAAGAGTCAAATGCCATGCAGAGCCGACGCGATTCGAGTCGGAGTGCTGCACCGGGGGCAGTTAGGTACGAAACAGGCAGAGAGGTCGCTCTAGCTTACCGACTCGATGGGAAATTTTCTACAGAAACTTGTCGGTTTCAAACATCTGGCCGCCAATGGAATCCACTCGGGTTTCCGATGCACTTCGGGCATCCTTCCTAGAGATGCTGTAGGAGGGGAGTTAGCCATGGGCCGGTTGCCAACCTCCGGTAGCTGCCTCCATGATCTTTTCTTGGGTGGCATCTGCGATGGCGAATTCTGCGGTCTTGCGACCTTCGCTCAAGACCATGATCCGATCGCTCAGGGTGAGCAACTCAGGCAGTTCGCTGCTCGTTACGATGACCCCGAGGCCCTCGCTGCATAATCCTCGGATCACGCGGTAAAGTTCTGCCTTGGCCCCCACGTCGACCCCTCGCGTCGGATCGTCCAGGAGGAGCACTTTAGGGTTTGTCAGGAGCCAGCGGCCCACGATGCATTTTTGCTGATTCCCACCGCTGAGACTCCCGATCGGGGCCTCGAGGCTGGCTGTTTTTATCTTGAGTTTCTCGACCGTCTCGTCACCTGTAGTGCGTTCTTTGCTGTAGCTCAGCAGTGGACCGATGGTCGCCTCGTGCATCGCGCAGATCGATAGATTGCGCCCGACATTCATGTTGCTGAAGATCCCTAAGCGTTTTCGATCCTCGGTCACCAACGCCAAACCCGATCGCTTGGCCTCTGAGGGGTGCCGTGGCATGATCGAATCGCCGTCGAGGAGAATCTCACCTGTCGGGGGAATGGTCGATGCGCCGAAGAGGCATTCGAGCAATTCGGTGCGTCCAGCACCCATCAAGCCGGCGATCCCCAAGACTTCCCCCCGGTGCAGATCGAGCGAGATGTCTTTGAGTCGATAACCTCGGGCGTGGCCGGGCCAGGCTAACGACAGATTTCTGACTTCGAGTATCTTCTCGCCTCGCTCTGGCCGTGGTCCGAGGTCGAGCGATTCGATATCTCGACCGACCATGAGTTTGGTGATCTCTCGGGGGTTGGTCTCTTTGGTCGCAAGTGTTTCGATGAATTGACCGTCTCTCATGACGGTGATGCGATCGGACAGATCAAAGACCTCGTCCATCTTGTGGGAAATATAGAGGATGGTGGCTCCTTGGCTCCGCAGTTTAGCGATGACCCGATAGAGTCGCTCGACCTCCGATTCGGTCAGTGCGCTGGTCGGCTCGTCCATGACGACGATTCGGCTCTGGATGCTCAATGCCTTGGCGATCTCGATGAGTTGTTGGTCGCCCACGCGCAGAGAACCTGCGAGTCTCGTTGTGGGAATATCGCAATCGAGCGAACGCAGAAGCTCCGAGGCAGCCTGATGCATGTCTCGATCGTTTCGGAAGATCCAACCCGAACGCATTTCGCGACCGAGGAAAATGTTCGCCGAGATCGACAGTTGTTCGACCAAGTTCAATTCTTGGTGGATGATGCTAATACCCATCGATTCTGCATCGCGAGTCCCACGGAACTCGACGGGCTGTCCATCGATGAACAGTTGGCCATCGTAGTCGGTGATCACCCCCGAGAGAATTTTCATGAGCGTGCTTTTGCCCGCCCCGTTTTCGCCGCAGATGGCATGGACTTCTCCGGGCATGACATCGAACGAGACTTGGTGCAAAGCCCGCGTCCCGCCGAATCGCTTGCTGATGTTCTCGATCGAGATGATCGGAGAGGTCATGAAGCGTCGCTCGACTTGGTGAAAGTTTCCATGACTGCCCGTCCGATCAGACAAGCAATGACCACGACACAAACGACGACGGCTTGGTAAGGTGCATACCATTCGCGATTGCCATTGCCAAAAAAGAGCAAATACGACAGACCCGACAGGAGGCCTAGCGCTGGAATCACGGTCCATCCGATTTCGTTGGAGAAGAACCGTTTGTCCGAGAGCTTACCCCCCCCGCGTTGGCTGAAGGTGACGGCGACGACCACGACGATTCCGACGATCATACCTTCAAAGACATCGGAGCCTGCGCCGACGATCTTTTGGACTGCGTCGATGATGGTGCGGAGGAATAGGCAACCGAGGATCGTGCCCGGTATGGTACCCACCCCGCCTTGGAGCGAGCAGCCACCGATGACCGAGGCGGCGATAGCGTTGAGTTCGTATCCGCGGGCCATCGCGTCGGGTTTGGCCGAACCGCTATCTGCGAACATGATGATTCCGACGATCGATGCCGAGACGGCTCCGATGACATAGGCCAACCACTTCATCCGATCGGTTCGGATGCCGCTGAGTTTCGCAGCTTGTTCGTTCCCCCCCATGGCTTGCAAATGGCGGCCCGTGACGGTCCGACTCATGAGGATCCACAAAACCAACGCAAAGAGCACAAACAGGATCGAAATGGAAGTCACATCCTTGAGGGTAGCCCGAAGGGCTGCATCCGGGAAATCGATCTGGGATTTGCCCCCAGTCAAGGTTGGGGTCAAGCCGCGACCGAAGCTGCGAAGGCCGACGAGGGTCGCTAGGGTCGCGACAAACGGAGGTAGACCCACGCTGGTAATGAGCCAAGCATGGAGCGTTCCGATCATGGCTCCAACCAGCAGGGTTCCCGCGATTGCCAAGATAACAGCGAGGCTCGAGACATGCCCTTGGCGGAACCCCTCAGGGTCCAAGACGATCATGAGCGAACCGAAGACCGTCGCGCTCATGGCGATGACCGATCCGCTCGAAAGATCGATGCCACCGGAGATGATGATGATGGCGCTGCCCAGGGCAAAGAAGCCCAGGAGCACGGTCTGACGCAGCACCACTTCGGCCGAGTCACCTGGAGAGTCCCAGTAAGTGTGATTGGTGTCTAGAGCCATGGTCACTGCCACGACGAGCAACCATGAGAAGATCAATTTGAGTTCTACGCTCGACAGCAATCGACCGATGAAGGTCGGTGAATCGTTGCTCATGAACTTGTCAGGTCGTATTGCTTGAGCCAGGCTTGGAAGGCTGGCAGGTCGAGAAACTCAACACTCTTGCCGAAGGACTCGAACATCTCGGCCTTCAGAGGCGAGCCGGATGGAACGACCACCTTCAAGCCCGTATCGAGGATATCGCCGCCGGGTTGGCCCATGTTGGGAAACATGCTCTTGAGCGTGTCTTGATCCCCTTGGAGTTTGGCCAATGCGTAGCGTACCGACTCGTAGCCCATGGCAAAGGGGTTTTGAACGACCATCGCATCGATCATGCCTTCACCCATTTGCTGGATCGCGATGGCTTCGGCATCGAAGGTAACGATGGTGAATTTTTCTCGAGCGTTCTTTTCTTTCACGACGTCGACAATTGCCGGCGCGTTGTAGGACCAAATGCCGACCAAGAGCGATAGGTCCGAGTACTTGGTGATCACGTCGCGGACGTTGTCGCGGGCGCGGTTGCGGTCGGCATCGTCGAGTTTGCGATCCTTTTGGGTATAGGTCGGTCCGACGGCTGAGGTAAAGCCATCCATGCGCTCGATGGCGTTCTGTTGGCTATCGACACCGACAAACTGAACGTACGGGGCTCCATCGGGCTTGAGCAGCTTGGCCGCAGTTCCAAGGACTTTGCCACCGGCGATGTTGTTGGTCCCGACATAGAACTCTCGGTGCTGTTGGAACTTGGCGTCCAGGTCGCTATCGAAGCAACCGATGGTGACTCCCTTGGCTTTGAGCTTCTTGAGCTCATCGGCGATGGCTGGATTGGTCGAGGAGATCGGTGAGATGATCACCGCGGCAATGTCTTTTTGAGTGCCGTACTGTCGAAGCTTTTCGATTTGGCCGGTTTCGGTTCCGTCGTTCGAGTCCATGCTAGCGGTCAACCCCAGACCCGAGAGCTTTAAGTCCTCTTGGGCCTTTTTGATACCGGCCCGAGCCGCATCCCAAAACGGCGAGTCGGTGTTGTTGAGCAGAAGGATCCGCTTGGGTCCGGATTTCGGTTGGACCGAAGCGGAGCTCTCTTTCGACGGAGTGCTTTCTTTGTTGGAGTTGCCTGTGCAGCCGACCAAAAACAAAAACAGCACCGAGAGGATCTCAATACAGCGGAGCGGAGGTGAGAAAAGCTTCATGGGAACATTCCTGGGAACTGGCCTGAGAATTGGGAGGGGTATTTTTCAAACAGTATCTTTCTCGAAGCGATAGTGTACTCATAAATAACCCGCTCGAAAGCGGTTTCGGGCTGGGGTAGTTGGCCGTTTTGTAGCATAATTGTCATCGAAGCACTACTTTCGCACCGTGCAAGGCGTTCTTCGGCGAGCGTCTCTGGCTGCTACGGGTTGTGGATCCAACCTTTGGATGAGAGCCTCAAGGGTTTATTTATGAGTGTACAATTCCGTTGCCCTTGCGGGGCTAGCCTCCGATCCAACGCTTCCATGGCCGGCAAGAAAGTGACTTGTCCGAAGTGTGGCAGGGGGCTGATGATCAAAGGACCGCAAGTGACTGACTCGGCCCCAGAGCCCTCCACTGCGCCCTCCATCGCGCCCTCCATCGCGCCGGAGACTTATGATCCATTTCCATCTCAGGCTCCCACTCCAAGCTATACGAGTCCATCGCTTGGAGGCCCGATGGTCAATCGCCCGAAAAAAGCCGCTGGAAAAGCTCCAGCTTGGCTCGTGCCAGTCGCCTCAGGTGCCTTAGCGATTCTCGGCGCTCTGGGCGCCTATCTTCTGTTTGGTCCCAAAGCGTCGATCAGCAGCGCGTTTCGACCCGTCGAGAACGTCGAGAACGCCTCGAAGGATTCCTCTGCGACGCTCACTCGCCCACCCGAGGGCGCTTCCTCAGGCGCGAACTCCTCAGGCCCAAACCGTGCGGATAGCTCCGAACCGGGCTTCCAAGGGTTCGCATCTTTGGGACCAGAGAAATCGACCTCGAGCAGTCCGGCGATTCAGGTGGCCGAAGAGTTTATCGGTTTTGCTAGGCAAGGTCAGTCCGATCGGGCCGTCAAGATGATCGCGCCAGAGGATTTCGACAAACGGCAAAAATACGGAGCAAGTGCTTCATGGGAAGCGATCCGAAAGGACCTTGAGGCCCCCAGGGTTCTCAATCACATGGTCAGCAAGAGTCTGGAGAGCACACCGCTCAACGATAGTTTCCGACACTGGAGAGTTTTGGGAGAGACGGTGTATCAGGGCGAACCAGCGGTCTTGCTCAGGTACTACTCGGATCCGGAGTACCCTCGCGAATTGATCACCGGTTCGGGGCGATTCGATCAATCAGCCAAGCTCGAAAAGCTTGCCAAGACCATGACATTCGATGAGTTCAACGCAGTCGCTGAGGATCTGATCTATGGCACGAAGAGTTCGCAGGTTGGGGTGACTCCAGACCGGCCTGGGACGCTAGGTTTTTTGCCACCGCGTTTCGGATACCTGATGCTCATCCTGGAACCGACGGCCCAAAGGCCTAAGATTGTCGATATCGTCAATGTGCTTGGCCAAGTTCCGATGAGTCAGATCGCCGGAGCAATTTATTTGGAGTCGTGGCAGGTCATCAGTATTGGTAGTGTTTCGGAGGCCGTGTATTCCGAGCGAATATCCAGATCCGACCGCATCGGCAAAAAAGCGTTTTCGATCTATGGCACAGTGCCCGGCCCTGCGGATTCCGTCCTGGCCAGAGAGATCGTTCCGGCTCCAGAGCTTTGGTACCGTTGGCCCGAGGAGAAAAACTCTGGCAAGACCGCCTTTGAGGAGACAATCGAAAAATCGCTAAACGAATGGTTGTCGAATCAAACGCCAAGTAGAACCACACGGCTTGTTCAAATCGCCCAGTCGCTGCAGACCACACCGGAGCGTGCACCGGAGTGGATCAATAAGTTTCGAGAAGCACACGCAGGAGATCCTGGGGCCGAGTTATCCGTCATCTCGTTTGCCATGACCTCGATCGAGCCTCGTATGCCCGAGTCGCTCTTGGAGGTGATCGATGATTCGGCCGAGCGGTTGTACAAGACCTTCAATGATCCCTTCATGCTCTACGTGCGAGCGTTGGTCCAGCAAGCTAGGGGAGACTCCGCAGGAGCTCAAAAAAGGATGGCCGAAGCCAACCGAGCAGGATTCATATCGATGAGGATGCTACGAGAGCCCTTTGAAGAGGCCCTCAAGCGGGAAGACAAACCCAGAGTGATGGCGGCATTGAAGCAGATTTCCAAGTACTGGTCGCAGGCGGATCTGGACAAGGCTGGGAGTTATACGCCGCAATTCATCAACGCTTGGAATGTAGCCAAAGAAAATGCCGAGGGGGTCAACAGCGACCTGGTCCAACGAGACGCCATCAGCGGTGGTTTGGGGCGCCGCGGACCGGTTGGAGACCCAGCGAATCGAGGCCAGGGAAGCGGCCCGATAGGGGGGATGGGTCCAAGGGGTTTTGAGCCCGGCCCATCCTCGCGCGGCGGTGGCGACCCGAGGCAGCCCCCGACGGATCGCCCCGGTGGTCAAGCAGGCCCCGGTGTTCAAGCAGGCCCCGGTG
>JAJTEK010000221.1 GCA_021299695.1 Pirellula sp.
ATGGCCCAGCAAGCGGCAAAGCAAACAGTGGTACCAAACGTGGCGAGGCAACCCCTCGAAGCCTCTGCGAAACGACTGCGCGAGGCCCTGCGATTCCTCGGCGAACCCCTCGACGATTCGATCGACCGAGCGTTGGTCGAACTGGAGAACCAACCCGAGGATGCCATCGTCGCCTCCCAAATCCAAAAGACGCTCGATCCGCTGTGCCTTGCTGTCGTTACGATCAACCCAGAAAGCCGCGTCAAAGTCACCGCAGGCGCCATCGAGCCGATTCTCTACGAAAAAGGCTGGCGAAGCTTCCTCATCAAAGTCATCAACGAGGCCGGCGTGACAGCGCCCCTAAGGTGTTCGAGCCCACAAGCCCAAAGCATGGTCCGACAAAGCACTTCGGCCGCCGCTCCGGAAATCAAAATCTCTCCTGCCGAATCGGCTCGACGCTGGCTCGATATCGCCATGCCAGTCCAAGAACCAATGGTCGCAAATCTATCTGGACTCCAAGTCGAATACCGCATCGTCCAACTCTACAGCCGCGACCCAGGCCCCCTCGAAGCCACCTTGGCCTTCGATGTCGGACAAGGAACCCAGGACCTGGGATTCCGAAGCGAAACACCGATCCTGTTTCGCTCCATCCCCAGCCAAGCCGTTAGCCTTGAAATCCGCGATCATGACGGCAAAAAAACGACCTGTGCGATCCTGATCCAAGACTCCAAAGGTCGGGTCTACCCCAACCCAGCTCGCCGACTTGCACCCGACTTCTTTTTTCACCCACAAATCTATCGGGCCGATGGCGAGACGATTATTCTGCCTGCCGGCCAGTACTCCGTGACCGCCTCGCGTGGCCCTGAGTACCTTCCTACAAAATTCGATTTCACCGTCGAGCAGAAACAAGCCGCCGAGCCGATGCGCATCGAACTCAAACGCTGGGTCCATATGGCCGCCCAAGGCTGGTTCTCCGGGGACCATCACGTCCATGCCGCAGGTTGCGCTCACTACGAAAACCCCACCCAAGGCGTCACGCCCGAAGACATGATGCGACACATCCTAGGCGAAGATCTCAATGTCGGTTGCGTCCTGAGCTGGGGACCGTGCTGGTACCACCAAAAACAATTCTTCGATGGCAAAGTCTCCAAACTATCCCGCGCAGACTACCTGATGCGTTACGACGTCGAGGTCAGCGGATTTCCCTCCTCCCACGCAGGGCATTTGTGCTTGCTCAACCTCGTCGAAGATGACTATCCAAACACCAAGAAAATCGAAGACTGGCCAAGCTGGACCATCCCCATCATGAAATGGGGTCAACAACAAGGTGGAGTCGTTGGCTATAGCCACAGCGGCTGGGGTTTGGCACTCCCTGATTACATGCCCGATGGCAAACGGGGTCCGCTACCCAACACCTGGGGCGGCAGCAAACCCGGCCAAGGAGGCCGGGCAGCCGACAAACTCCCCGACTATGCCATGCCACCCTTCGATGGCATCGGTGCCAACGAATACATCGTCGCCGCACCAAACGACGCATGCGATTTCATCTCGACGGTCGACACACCAGCGGTCTGGGAACTGAATATCTGGTACCACGTCCTGAATACAGGACTCAAAACCCGAATCAGTGGAGAAACCGATTTCCCATGCATCTACGGTGAACGAGTCGGCCTGGGCCGCGTGTATGTCCAAATGGATACCAAACAACCCATGACCTACGACCAGTGGGTCCGAGGTTTGCTCGACGGTCGGAACATCGACTCGGACAAATCGAGGCCGAAAGCCGCGTCAGCGAAGTCCATTTGAATCAGCCCGAAAAAGTCCAGGTAACCGCGTCGCTCGCCGCTTGGCTACCTGCCACCCAAACCGAACAAGCCCTCGAAATCAAAAATCGAAGACTCGACGAAAAACCTTATTGGCACATCGAGCGCAGCCGTATCGGAACCTCTCGCGCAGTTCCAGTCGAACTGATCGTCAACGGACAGGCCGTCGCTAAACAGGATCTAGCCGCCGATGGAACGTGGCAAGACCTCCACTGGGATATCCAAGTCGAGCGGTCCAGTTGGATCGCTTTGCGAATCTTTCCGTCGATGCACACCAATCCAATCTTCGTGCATGTCGACAAAAAACCGATCCAGCCGAGCAAGCAAAGCGCGCAGTGGTGCCGCGATGCAGTCGACGTGTGCTGGAACAAGAAACGGCCCTTGATCCGAGCCGAAGAACGCGATGCGGCCGAGGCAGCCTACAATACCGCACGCGAATACTACGACCGTGCAATCCAAGCAGCACCCGAGCAACCGCAATAGCAACCTAAGCCCCGATGCTCTCCACCTTGGCAAAGATCATCCGACCTCCCTGAGTCTGAAGCGTACTGGTCACCGCCACGAGCACCGTCTGGTTGATCTTGTCACGCCCACCCTCGATGACGACCATCGTTCCATCGTCGAGATATCCAATCCCTTGGTCGTGTCCCTCTCCGGGCTTGACCACTCGAATCTGAAATGCCTCTCCTGGCAAATACTGCGGTCGCAACGCGGCTGCGACTTGATTCAAATCGATCACCTCGACATTGTGCAACTTGGCAACCTTGTTGAGGTTAAAGTCTCCCGTCAAAAGCTTCCCATCGAGATGCTTGGCCAAGAGCACCAGCTTCATATCGACCGGCTGACCGGCAAACTCGGGCAACTCCGTGTCGTACATCATGAAGTCGACTCGCTTGGACGTTCGGATCCTATTGAGAATGTCCAACCCGCGCCTGCCTCGGACTCGCTTGAGCTTGTCGGAACTATCGGCGATCCCCTGAAGCTCCATCAAAACAAATCGAGGCATGACCAAGCGGTTGTCGAAAATGTTCGTCTCGGAGAGCTCAGCCAGCCTTCCGTCAATGATGCTGCTCGTGTCGAGTACCAAGGGTTTGATCCCTTTAAAGTCCCTCGCGAACTCCACATAAGGAATCACGAAACGAAAGTCATCCTTCGTCTGCAACAAAACACTCACACAAGCATAACAAAGGGTAATCAGGACCCCAAGCGAAATGTACGAAGCATAAGGATTGATGCTGCCAGGATTGTTGATGAACGGTCCAAGCGCGAGCATCAAAAGATTGGTGAAGATAACGCCGATCAAAAGACCAAAGTAGATCGCCGAAATGACCTCAATCCGCTTGCGAGGTATGAACAAATCCAAAAAAATCACTCCGCAGGCGACCAAGAGCACCCCGGAAAAGACCAAATAAGGGGTGATCGTCGTGCTTTGCTCTTCACCAGGCGCAATCTTTGCACTCATCGATGTGGCTAGCGAAGCACCTAAGCCAGCCGCAGCGACGACAAATATGATCCGCAAGATGACAATCGCAATCGAATCGGCAAAAGGGGAACTGGCCTCTCGCTTTCCGATGTTGCTGCCTGAGCTTTGGTTATCCACTCTAAATTCAATTGTGTGGGGAGACGTGGGATGACTTGGAAACTATGCGTTCCTGGCCAACCTTCAAGTATATTCAGAAACGGCAGGGCTTTCCCTAAATTCACTATCCAAACCGAGGTTCGGCTCAAGGCACTGTTCCGATCTTAGCGGATTTTCCGTCCTTAGCCAGCCACCAACCTCGAACCTACTGCCCGACGCATCGGTTCGACAACGTTCCAATCATCTCGATGTGCACTTCAATGCAATCGCCCGGCTTGAGAAAAACCTGCGGACTGCGAGCCACACCCACCCCGGCCGGAGTGCCGGTAAAGAGCAGGTCACCCGGCTCGATCGTCAAAACCTCCGAGATGTAACTCAAAAGCATCTCGGGCTCAAAAATCAATTCCGCTGTCGTCGAATTCTGCATGATCTGGCCGTTGAGTCTCGACTCAATACGCAGTTTCCCCGGATCAGGGATCGAGGAGGCCAAAGCGATTGCAGGACCGATCGGCGCGAATGTATCGAAAGACTTACCCAGAAACCACTGCTTGCCCGGCTTTCCTTTTTGCCAATCGCGGGCCGAAACATCATTGCCCGCCGTGTAGCCAAAAATCGCCCGCCTAGACTCCTCTCGAGTTGCCTTCTTGAGTCTCTTGCCAACGACGACGACCAACTCGGCTTCAAAATCAACTTGACTACTGGTCGAAGGAATCTCGATCGGATCATTCGGACCACTGAGCGATGTCGAAGCCTTGTTAAAGACGATCGGCTCCTCGGGGATCGGCGCATGGGTCTCGATCGCATGGTCCCGATAATTCAAACCGATGCACAGGATTTTCCCCGGCGCATCGAGCGGGCAGAGCAACTCAAGTCGCTCTTCGGATGGACCGAGTTTCTTAATCAAACGAACGATACGAGGCTCGAGCTCACTCCATCGAACAATCAACTCCCGAGTCGATGTCGGTAGCGAATCATCCGCCGAACAGAGGTCTTGAATCCCCTGTTGGGTTTGCCAACCCCAAGCGATCGAACGATCGGGACGCTTGAATCGAACAATCATCGATACGCCTGCAGGTTACTTAGGGGCTACCATGGCGATGATCTTTTTGCCCTGCTGCGAGGGGGGTTGCTCAAGCTTCGAATGCTCAGCCAAATCTGCCAGAATCTGCTGCATGACCCGCTGGCCCTCCTCGACGTGAGCCAACTCCCGTCCCTTGAACATGACCGTCACCTGCACTTTGTCCTTGTGCTTCAGAAAGCCGATCGCCTGCCGGACTTTCGTGTCCACATCGTGCTCACCAGTCTTAGGCCGCAATCGAATCTCTTTGGTCTTCGTCTGATGCGTCTTCTGCCCAGACTTTTTATTCTTCTCGTATTTGAACTTGCCAAAGTCCATGATCCGGCAAACCGGCGGTCGCTCGTTGGGTGCGACCTCGACAAGGTCCAACTCGGCATCCCGCGCACGGCTCATCGCTTCATCAAGCGTGATAACTCCATACTGGGTGCCATCGGGACCGATGACTCGCAAAGGTGATATACGAATTTGGTTGTTGACTCGTGTCTGATTGCGTTCGATCGTGACGCTCCTTGTTGGTGGAAAACGAAGGCCTGAGGGCGCTCAGGGCAACTGGGATTCAAAAGTATCGGTTCTAGCGGGGGTGCGGGTCAACCGACTTCAAGGAAAAATTCCCGGTTTTCCCGGTAGTCGGCTCGGGATTTTGGCACTTGCAACCCTCCAATCCAACGCTACGATTAGCTTCCCCACGGCATGCCGTTGCCCTTGTAGCTCAGTCGGTAGAGCAGCTGACTCTTAATCAGCGGGTCCAAGGTTCGAGTCCTTGCAGGGGTACTTCACAAAAAATATACGCCGGTCAAGAACCCGCAATCCCTCGTGTTTTGCGGGTTTTTTCGTTGCTGCGTTTCCCACCGTAGCATGGGGCTACCGTAGCATGGGGCTACCGTAGCATGGGGCTACCGTAGCATGGGGCTACCGTAGCATGGGGCTACCGTAGCATGGGGCCGACCCGTGCGTTCCGATTGCTGCGACTTCTCAGTAGCATGGGGCTCCGACCCGTGCGTTCCGATTGCTGCGACTTCTCAGGCAGGCCAATGCCAACCCGAGAGTAACAATTCTGCCGTCGGGAATTCACACCGGTGTGCCAAGCACCCCTTTCGCTGTGTTCTGTGTGTTCCGTGGTAAAAAACAAAACGACGAGTAAACAGGCGCAGAACCCGCAAGATCGGTCGACGGAATGCTTGCGACGTTCCCGTCGACGCCAGAGGACTCAACGCCTGCTTTGCTGTACAATCCAATAAGGCTCTAACGAACGAGCCACCCCTGTCCCCTCCGAGGATCTTCGGCCATGAATCGAAATCGCTTTTTGTTTACCCTTGCGATCCTATCCTATTCGCTATCCCTCGGCTGCGAACGGACCGAGTCGTTCTCACAGACCGAATCCTCCAACCTCAAACCACTGGCCGTTATGTACGGTCGCTTCATCAGCTCCAATGCCGGCCGAGGCCCCAAAGACGAGGCAGAACTCAAAGCCTTCATCAAATCGCGACCGAGCTCTGAACTCTCCAATCTCAATGCCAGCGACGTCGAAAGCTTGTTCGTCTCCTCCCGAGATAAAAAACCCTACAAGCTTAAGTTCGATGCCAAACCGCTCGTTCCTGGCCAATCAGCAAACATCTTCGCTTGGGAACAAGACGGTATCGATGGCAAACGGTTCGTCGCAGGCACCCTAGGCGAAATCCTCGAGGTCGACCAAGAGAAGTTTCGCCAGCTTGTTCCAAACCCCTAAACTCGATCTGCACCCAGAGCAAGATCAGTAATCGTCAGGAATCGTACCGCCGTCTTCGCGATGGCCAAGGCGATTGAAGATATTCAAATCGACGGTAAAACCCAGGAATCGAACACTGCCGTCGGCCAACAAAATGTTCATCCCGCTGGTGTGAGCACTGCCAAAACGATACCCCTCCCAGCCCCCCTGGTTGTCATACAATCGGTCGGAATTCGGCGCAAAGCCGGTGTAACGAATCACATCGGGGTCCCACCCGTCAGCCCACCCTGCATCGTCATGCCAATCCCCGGTCTTGTACCGAACCGGATTCAACTGCTTCTCTCCAACAACCATCGTGTTGCTCGTCCCATCGGTGATGTTGGCCATCTTCGATTTCGCACCGATGTACTTCCCCGTCGCATCGACTCCCCCACGCGCAATGAC
>JAJTEK010000222.1 GCA_021299695.1 Pirellula sp.
CGGCCCTCCGAGGCCGTGCTTGATTCATAGCAAAGCGGCGCACGGGCTCAGAGGCCCATGGTACGGGTAGTGGATGTTAACCTAGCTTCGTAGCACGGTCCTCCGAGGCCGTGCGCTATTCTTAGCTGTCAGTGAGCGCCGGGCCGGATTGCTATACAAGATCGCTTCACGTAAGAGGACCGTCGGCCGCGGCGGACTCAGGACGAGTACAGGAAGAAGCACAAACAAAAAAAGCCTCGCGAGTCAAACACTCGCGAAGCTTTTGCGTCTTTTGTTCTCGAGACTCTAAAGAATCAAACCTACGGGACTACTTGACCCGCTTGAACTTTAGGCCGGAGTTGTCGTCGGTTGCTCCCGGTGGATTGAGAATCCAATCGTCGGCGCTGAGACTCTTGACGGTACCTCCAAGCGAACCTTTGTCGCTCGTCTCCATCAATACCGCCGAGCCGTTGGTCCCAAAGTCACCCGACAATTCAACCGCAGGCTTGCCCGATTCGGCCGCCTTCCACTTGAACGTCGAGTCCTCGGAAATTTCAAGATCGATCGTTGTCGTTCCCGATACCGATTGCCACTTACCGACCAAATCGACCTCAGGGGATGGCTTGGCTAGCTCCTCAGCTTGGGGAGCAACGCTCTTTGGATCGGCTACCTTGGCTTCGATCGGTTTGGGATCGAGAGCTTCGAGCATCCGCCTAGCCGTCACGTCCTTGGGCTGGTTCTCTACCACGACTTTCAAAGCGCGCACCGCAGAATCCTTCTGACCGATGACCAAGTAATGGTAGGCCAGCACGAAAGCCGATGCGGGGTTCTTCGGATTGCCTTTGCAGTATTCCTCGAGCTTGCGCAACTGAGCGGTGTAGTCGTCGGAGTTTCCATAAAGACTGCTCATGGTCGTCCAGTCCATCCCAGGAGCCGACGCCAAAAGCGCATTGAGCGCAACGGCTGCGTTGCTGTAGTCCCCTAATGCGAAGAGGCTCAAGGCGCGAACCTCATGGACCACTGGGTCTCCACCGTTCTTGGTCAACGCGCTGTTGAATGAACCTAAAGCCGCTTGGTAATTCGCATCCTTGAACGACGCGAGGCCTTGGTCAAAGTCCGAGAAAGACTCTTCAATTCTGGAACTCGATGTCGGATTGGCCGTTGTGACCGGAGACGAGGTCGACGAAGCCGTCGAGCCTTGCGACTCTGCCGTGATGTAGTTGTTGACCACCACAGGTTGCGAGTAATCGTAAGGCACCGCACCTCCAACCGTTGTAGCTCCCACAACAGGTGCGACATAATAAGGGTTGGAGTAAGCAAAGTTATTGGTGAACGCTGCGGTGCTCAGCGAGCCGAGCCCCCAGCCAATGCCACCCCAAACAATAGGCGAGTACCACGAACTACCCCAGTAGCCTGACCAACAACCGTTGTACCAACCTTGGTAGTGCGGATGGATGCAATGGTTGTTCCAGCCGTTGGTCCAATTGTTGTTGTATCCAGGACGGTACCCGAAGTTGTTACCCCAATTGTTATTGTTGTAACCTGGGCGATCCCAGAAAGGTCGGTTGTAGTTGTTGTTGTGCCAACTGTTGTTGTTGATGTTGTTGACGTTGATATTGGTATTGCCGTTGTTCCAATTGGGGCGGTTGTTGTTGTTTCCCCAATTCCCGGTGCCCCAGTTGTTGTTGCCGTTGCCCCAGTTGTTGTTGCCGTTGCCCCAGTTGTTGTTGCCGTTGCCCCAGTTGTTGTTGCCGTTACCCCAGTTGTTGTTGCCGTTCCAATCAGGACGGTTCCAACTGCCTCCACCGCCGGGTCGATTGCCATTGTCGACAACCCCTGGAAGCGTCTGAACACCGCCGCCGGGCCGATTGCCACCACCGATGCTAGGTCGGTTGGGCTTGGTCTGCGGCCGATTCTCCCCGCCAATATTGGGACGGTTTGGGCCACCGATAGGCCGGTTGCCGTCGATGTTTGGCCGGTTGCCACCTTGGTTGTTGCCGTTGCCGATGTTACCCCCGAAACCCGGAGCGGGTTTGGTCGTCAATTGGCCGTTACCCCCTAAGCCTGGGATCCCAGGCTTAGGCGCATCCCAGGCGTAGGCGCAGGACGCGTCGAGACGCCCGGTCCACCCGGTCGGCTCAGCCCCCCGAGCGAAGGGCCACTATTTCCCGGGAGTGTCGAGGGACGGTTCGATGGGCCCACGTTTCCAGGAAGCGGCGCAGGACGCGTCGAGGGGCCCACGGTTCCAGGGAGCGTCGAGGGACGGCTCGTCGGAGGAATCGAGCTGGGCAACTTGATGTTCGGACGCGTCGACGGACTCGAGCCCCCTAGATTTCCTGGCAATGGCCTAGCCGCTGGCGTCGAAGGACGGGTGCTCAAACCACCACCGGCTCCACCGTTGATTCCGCCTGGGGCCGGACGCGTCGTGGGCATCCCGCCACCGAGACTCGGTCGACTTGAATTGATGCCGTTGCCGATTCCAGATCCCGAGCTAGGGCGTTGGATGTTGCCAGGCATCGGCCGAGACATGCTCGAGCCCATATTCCCGCTCGGGCGGCTCATGTTGCCCGGCATTGCCGATGGACCCGCTGGACGAGATTGAGGCATCGAATTCCCAAACGAAGGTCTGCTCATGGGCATCTGCGGCGCAGGCCGCGACATGGGCATCGAGGGACGCGCTCCACCCCCCATGCTAGGCATGCTCGGACGAGCGCCCCCTCCACTGAATCCCCCGCCACCACGGCCTCCGCCACCCCCACGGATCTGAGCCGATGCCGAATCGATCGGGCCGACGAAACACATCGCACCGATTGCCAAGGCAGTCGGATACAACCAACGCATTACCCATCCATTACGCTTCATTTGAACTACCTTTTCTACCCTGTTTCTTGACCATCGGTTCTTGTGCGAGGAATTTGCTGCCTCGATTATTCGAGCTTGTGCCACCTGGGGCTACAAGCTTGAGAAAATTTCATGACAAATCGACTGCAAACCTACAGTTGCAACGCTATTTGGCGACCGGAGGTTTGCGCACCACGGTGTATTCGTAGTCAGGCGATTCGATCCCTTCGCTCATCCGATGGATCCCTTGGAAAGTGAATCGGTCCTTGCTATCGGATAACAATTTGACCGTTGCGGTTCCACGCACCCCATCTGGACTGACAGCGCTGTTCTGCATGACCAAACCATTCGGAGTCGCTGTCCAAACCCCTTCGCCAAACCCGCCGTCGGAGTCAAACGTCCAAGAGCGGTACTTACCCTGGCTGGCGTCCCAAGCGATCCGCTGGAAGCTCTTCATGACCGTTTGATCCCCGCTGGTAATGAGGATATCGCCGACGATAAAGTTCCCGCTTTCATCCCATCGATAGTTCAACTGAACTTTCGAATCGCCCGACTCATTGATCCATTCGCCGACGATCCAAGAGAGTCCCTCCAAGGCCTCATGGGGGGTCGGTGGCAACGCTTCGCTTACATCGCGCAAGGACGCCAGCTTCAATCCCGCATCGGTCTTCCTCCAAATGGTGGCAAACCGCAAAACCGAAAGACTATTGCCTTCCTTGTCGGTCATGACTCGCGTGCCATCGACCAAGACCAAGCCCCCAACCCCGCGAACCGACTCGACTTGAGCCTCGGTCTTGGCACCCGGATACGCCTCCTGGAAGGCTTTCATCAACGCCTTGATCTCCTCGTGCCCAAGATGCACCGTTCCTGAATCGTCGATCAACTCGCCATCGGGAAGAAACACCGAAGAGATCGCATCGACATTGCCGGTGTTGAACGCATCGGTAAGCTGCTTGACCGCCTTGACGGCTTCGGTTTCCAGCGCCAACTGCTCAGCCGAAACAGGCTTGGCAACCACGGGAACTTGACTGATCGCCCCACCGGTCGGGGCGGGAGTCGCCGCGTCTTGTGCGCGTAAGGGCATCCCTGCTGCAAACCCAAGCACCAGTGCAACGGACCACGAAGATTTCCAAAAACGATAAGTCATACGAAGAGGCCTCTGTTTAAATAAAGGAGTTTCAACGAACTTCGAGCTTCGGCCTTATCAGAAACGAAGGTTGCTCGCTCAGTAGTCCAATTGTCGAAGATTCAATGAAGATGTTGCAAAAACGATGGGTCTCGACATCAACCCAGCAGCTCGCGGAATCTTACGAATCGACATCGAAATGTCTACCCAGTGTAAACCGATCCAAGCGACAAAGAAACCACCTAAAAGTAGCTTTGTCAAAACATCTGCAAGCCGATCACCCGTCCAACCTGCTACCCTAGCACCAGCTTTGAGTATTTAAACTCAAGCCCCTAGCTAGCAATCCCCCACCACGGCCGCTTGAACCCCGTTTCGATCGAACATGATTGTCTCGATTCGAGCACAAGCACGAGCACGATCTATCTGTCGGTATGCGAGAAATCGGCGCACTAAAAATTCGCAAAACCGCGCCCCCAAACCCCGGATCGATAGGCCACACCGATAAGCCCCACCGATAGGCTAGAAACCGACCTTCCACGATCTCCCTCGGTTCATCCTCAAATACAATGGCTTTCGATCCGCTTCGAGGATTTGCCGCATCGAGAATTGGCACCCGGAGGAAGCTCGTTTCACCCCATTTAACTCTTTAACTCTCGACGACGGAACTCGGGGTCGAAAAAGACATCCTAGGACCGGAAAACCAGCCCACGGATCCAAAAACTGGACTCCAGGACGATCCGCTTCCGAAAGATCCTCCCAGGGTCGTACGGAAGGAGGTTTGAAAAGGTCCACGGAGAACCTCGCTAAAGCGGTTTTCCTCGCCCTTAAAAGCCGACCAAAGCTGGTTAAACCTCAGAAAACCTGAAAATCTTCACGAAAATCTATCGGTTAACCAAGCTAAGTCTTGTCCGGTAAGAAGCTTCGAGTTAGAAATATGGGATGATAGCCGCGTCTTGTGGCGGAGTTTTTTGTTTTCCTTTTTTCCGAAGGGTTTTATTCATGAAGCGTAGGAATGTCCATGGCTTCACGCTCGTGGAACTCCTGGTGGTCATCGCGATCATCGGCGTTCTCGTGGGCCTGTTGCTACCAGCGGTTCAAGCCGCTCGCGAAGCCGCACGACGCATGTCTTGCGGCAACAATATTCGTCAGGTAGGTCTGGCGTTTTTGAACTACGAGTCTGCCTACAAGAAGTTCCCACCGGGACACGGCGGACCAGCACCTGGCGGTATCGGCCAGGATCAAAACGTGGGCGTAGGACGAGCGGGGATCAACCGATGGTCCGGAACGTTGATGGCTCTTCCTTACATGGAACAGCAACAACTTTACACCCAACTGTTCACCCTCCCATACCGTCACCCAACGAACAACACCACGATCAACGGCTGGCTATATCCTTGGGAAATGGGTCCTAACGGAAGCTACCTTCCTTGGAGAACCCAAGTCCCTAACCTGCGTTGCCCCTCGGACCCAGGCAGGATGAACCCCGATGCGAACTGGTCGGACGATGGTCAAGCCCGTAACAACTACACCATGTGCTATGGGGACACCACCCAAAACAACCATATCGCTAGCCACCCTGCCGCCAACCGCGGTATGTTCCAAGGTCGTTATCAGCGAAGGATGGCCGAAGCAACCGACGGTCTAGCTTACACAGCGATCCTCGGCGAAATCGGCACGAGCCCTAGCCAAAACCTCGGCTGGGGTGCTGGTAAGTTCCGCATCCAGGGCGGTATGATGGTCAACGTCGGCGGCATGGACACGGGTACCGGCGTTCTGGCCTGCCGAAACCTTGCCCAAGGCGATCGCTACGT
>JAJTEK010000223.1 GCA_021299695.1 Pirellula sp.
GACCGTCGAATCTCAATGGAGAGCGGACTCGGCCCGGCTCGCCGGGAGGTTTCGGTCCTGCTCCGCCTGCGATTGAAGGCTCGCGATCGGTCCGGTTTGTCATTCAAACGAAAACCTCCGCCGATTTTGCAGCCATTCTTGAGAAGCTCAAGCAGAAGCTCGGCACGGGGAATTTTCAAATGTCCACATCGGGCAATTCCGCGACGATCACGTTGGGTTTTGAAGGCCCGTTCCAAGAAGCCGTCACTGCGGTGGATTTTGGCAAGGTGACCAAACAGGATGAGGTTTCGAGGACCATCACCGTCGAGGCCCCTTGAGAAGCCTCGATAGGTTTGCGACCTTTCCAAAGACCGCGACGTTCGCTACACTGCGTCAGCAGTAGCGTGTTGGGTACCCTTTGCCGATTGACACAAGGTCCTATGAAACCATCTATCGGTTTTCGATTTGCTAGCGAGCATGATTTGTACATCGTGCTCTTTATTTCCAACGGTGGCGGGATATAGCCAGCCATCGGGGTTGCTTTGACTTCTCGAAGCGGCCGTTTCTCTACAAGCCTCCCGCTTTGGCTTGGCGAATATTCACCATCAATCCGCACGTTGTATTCTTGCGGATTCAAGTGGATTCCAGCGAATTCCAGCCACTCTTGCATGCGTCTTGATGCGCGTTCATTGGCCTGAAAGCAAATCAACTGCAAATGGAGTATGACTATGACGACGATGATCGTGATTGTTTTTGTGCTGGGTTATCTAGCGATTGCAACCGAGCACCGGATCCACATCAACAAGGCTGCAAGTTTACCGACAAGCTTGGGCATCATGGCTCTGGGGTCGAGCATTTGAATCGCGAGTACTTGGTCGAGGGTCAGCTTTTTCATCTTTTGGCTGAGATCGCCCAGATATTGTTTTTCCTCATGGGGGCCATGACGATCGTCGAGCTTGTCGATGCGCACGAGGGATTCGCGTTGATCACGGAGCGGATAAAGACCAAGAAGCAAGTGAGCTTGTTGTGGTCGGTCGCTTGGATCACCTTTTTTGCATCGGCGGTTTTGGACAATTTGACGACGACGATCGTGATGGTCTCGTTGCTCCGCAAGTTGGTGCACGAAACTCATTTACGTCGGTTTTATGCGGGGGTTGTGGTGATTGCGGCCAACGCCGGGGGGGCTTGGTCGGTCATTGGAGACGTCACAACGACGATGTTATGGGTCAAGAACAAGATTGGGACTGTCGAGACGATCGGAAGTTTGTTTCTGGCAAGCGTCGCCTGTTTGCTGGTCCCGTTGTTGGTGATGTCACGCGGGATGAAGGGGGATTTGCCTCAAGGGAATGCGATTCAGGAATCCAAGCACATGAAAAACCTAGAGCCTTGGCATCAGGCGTTGTTTCTGGCGTTGGGGATTGGAAGTTTGCTCAGTGTTCCGGTTTTCAAGTTCTTTACGCATCTTCCACCGTTTATGGGGATGATATTGGCCTTGAGCGTGGTGTGGATGGTTTCGGAGATCGTCAAGCACACGCTCGATGAGAGGACGCGCACGAGCACTGGGGTGTTGGCTGTTTTGCAGCGCATCGACATGTCGAGCATTCTGTTCTTCTTGGGGATTTTGTTGGCCGTTGGGGCTTTGAGTGCTACGGGCTTGCTCGGAGGGCTGGCGAATTGGCTGACCGAGACGATCCCCTCGAATTCGATCATCGCGTTGTTGATTGGTTTATTGTCGGCCGTGGTCGACAACGTCCCGTTGGTAGCGGCGGGTATTGAGATGTATCAGATGCCCGAGAATCATCCGTTTTGGATGATGCTCGCTTACTGCGCAGGCACCGGAGGCAGTTGCTTGATCATCGGATCGGCTGCGGGGGTGGCAGCGATGGGACTCGAGCACATCAATTTCGTGTGGTACTTGCGAAAGATTGCGCCTTGGGCACTGCTCGGCTATCTCGCGGGGTTCGTCGTCTACTGGATCCAGGCCAAGCTTACCGGTCAGCTTTAAGCTGGTCTGGAGTCTTTGGTCAGGAATACCTAGTGCATGTCCTTAAGGAGGGTTAAATCGATGAAGTCACGACCAAGGGTAGGACTGATTGGGTTCGGTAAGACAGGTAGGGCCGTCGCATCGGTGCTTTTAGCCTGTCCGAACAACGCGGGGTCAGTTTGACGGCCATCGGGTATTGACCAAGCATCCGCCGAGCTCTCCGAGATCGATTTGAACCGATCCCCTGTGCTGTTGTAGGATTCGGTTGACAATCGCTAGACCCAACCCTAGCCCCGAGTGGGACGACGCTTGATCCTTGTCTTGCGATCCAGGATCGATTCGTACGAACGGTTTCATCACCTCGCTACGAAAATCCCCCGGGATACCCGGTCCATCATCCTCAACATCGACGCAAACGAATCGATGGCTCTCTCCATGCGAATTCAACTCATTGCACTCGGAAACATGGATTCGTAACGTCGACTCCGCGTAACGCGCCGCATTGGAGGTAAGATTGACAAAGACTCGCTGAAAGGATCGACGATCTGCAAGTACTTTTATGCTCGGATCCGAACCCGCAAAAACCATCTCAACTTGCAACTTTGGATAGTCGATTCGCAACGCTCTTAACATGCCTTCCAAGGCAAGGTTAATCGTGATGATTTCTTTGGACTGGAGTGGTTCAGCTTGCTCGTTTCGAACATAGAAAAGAATCTCCTGCACAATCGCTTCGATGTCATCGATGGACTGGAGCATCACCAATCCTGGAGAATCAATCCCTTGATCGATCTGCGATCGAGGAACAAGGGCCGCAGCAAATTTCAACCGTGATAACGGAGTTCGAAGTTCGTGGGAGACCACCTGCAAGAGTTCTTTTTGCGTTCGAATGACGCTCTCGGTCTTCGATGCCATCGTATTAAACGCCACGGCCAGTTTGGTAGCTTCTCCGAGTTTCATCGCATCGACCCTGGCGCTGAAATTCCCACCGGCAATCTCCACGGCCGCATTCTCGATCTTCCGAAACCTCAAAGAAACTTTAACGATCATCCAGGCAAGAACAGCCAAAGCCACCAATAGCCAGCCGAGAATCCCATACCCTGCGGCCACCTGAGCATAATTGGTAACCTCCAGCAACGGCCCCAAGCAAAGCACTTGGCTTGAATCCCTGAGTTCAAGGGCAACAAAACTACCAACATCCGTCTGGTAGAAGACATTCTCGTGGTAATCCGTGAGCTTTTCGGAAACTTTGTCGGGTAAGCTCTCGCGCTGTTCTAGGCGAATCGGGACTCGTAACAGACTCGAATATTTACTGGTGGTTGCCTGGACATCTCCGGAGGATTCCAACGCGTCACGAACGCCCTTGAGCCAGCTATCGACCTGAAGCTCGATGAATCGATTGGTCAAACGACCAATCGGACCGCAAAGCAGGTACTGGTCTTTGCTTAACGGTACGCCGAGATAATCGATCATGCCATCGGCATAACGAACGATAAATCCATCGGTTTTTTTTAGACGCGACTGCTCGGACTCAGCAAGCTCAGCGGTGGGGAGAATCGCAAGGGGACCGACGCTCTGTTTACCGAACTCAGCAAGCTTGTTTCCTTGCTCTTGCGGTGGGCAAGTAACAAGTTGATCCGCCAGGAAATGGAGCTGATCGAGGTGAACTTGCGATAAACCTGCGATCACCCGATTGCGGTCCGAATAAACCTCCCGAAATAGGATCGCCTCGACAGTCCACTTGATCGATAAAACCACACAAACAAATACGATGACAACCTGAATAAAAAATCGAATCATAGGTGTTCTGACAGCATATAGCCATCTCCGTAGACCGACTGGAGCCTCACAGGATTCTTTGGATCCGTCTCGATCTTGCGTCTCAATCGCAATACATGCATATCGACAGAACGATCCCCGAAATCGTACGATTCGCTCGTATGCAATCGGTTGAACAGTTCCTCGCGACTCGTAAGCTTGTTTTTGTTTCTAGCCAGAACCACCAGGATGTCAAACTCCGCATTCGTGAGCTTGATGGGTTTACCGTGCAACTCCAGCAACCTACTTTCAAGGTGAATGACCAAATCGCCTACTTCGAGGACCTCTTGCGTTCCCTGTGCATTGTTGCTGTAGCGGCGCAGATGAAGTTTCAACCGAGTGACCAGCGCCATCGGCCGCACAGGCTTGGATAAAAAATCGTCGGCCCCAACCTCCAAACCGAGCACTTCGTCGAGTTCTTCATTGCGGGCGGTCAAGATGAGGATCGCA
>JAJTEK010000224.1 GCA_021299695.1 Pirellula sp.
GTGGCGATCCACCTTGGCGCTACAGCGACCCATTTCGTTTGAAACTCCGCATCCACACCAAACAGATCGAATCCCATTCGTCATGACGACCGTTCTACAAGTTGCCGATAGTGTCACCGCCCAGCTCAACGCAGCTGAGTTCGATTTTGAATTCGTTGCCGAGCGGATGTACGTTCCCAACTTCGACCTCGAAGACATGAAAGAACTCCGCGTGACCGTTGTGCCTCGCGATGTTGAGCTATTCCCTCACGACCGCGCCCACAACAAGTACCACTGCCGGGTTGATGTCGCGGTGCAGAAGAAGTTTTCGAAGGGAACCAACGAGGAGATCGATCCGCTGGTTGATCTTGTGGAAAAAATTGCCGACGAGTTTCGCTTGAAAAGGCTCGATTCATTTCAAGCCGCTCGCTGCGTGAAGGCCGAGCATGCCGTTCTGTACTCCAGCGAACACTGGGAACAACTGCGTCAGTTTACAAGCTTGTTGACCCTAACCTTTGAACTGGCGCGATGATCAAGATCACGGTCCGAACTCAATTCGATAAGCGAAAGCTCAAGAAGAAGGCGGAAACAGCAACCTTCACTTCTCTGAGCGAGGCCGGCGGTGCAGTTCGAAAGACGGCCAAGCGGAGCATTCGGAAACGTAAGAAACCATCGAAGCCTGGAAGCCCACCGCATACACAGACAGGCATGCTCAAGCGAGTGATTCGCTACGACGTCACCAACAACCGAACCGTTGTCGCAATCGGTCCTGTGAACGAGATCGCTGGACGGATTTGGAACTTGCATGAATTCGGTGGCGTGGCAACCAAGCGTCGAAAGCTCAAGCCGCATCGATTCAAGGTTGGCGAGCATGGTCCCATCCGTGCCATACAACACGGAAGCAAGACCAAGTTTGCGAGGATCGAACTGCGATCTGCGGCGCAAGCCAACCGAGCAACTCGCTTGATTGTCGAGGAGAACGAACGGCGCAGTGACAACAAGCCTCGCCATTATCCCAAGCGACCATTCATGAAGCCGGCTCTGGAAGCCAATCGGAGTCGGCTCCCCACGTTCTGGGCCAACTCAGTCAAGTAAAAGTTCGTCAAAAGGAATCATTCACAATGCCAGAAGTAAGACTTGGTCTCGAAGCCGTCCTCACCATCGACGGTGCCGAGATCACCAACGTCAAGGATTTGACCGTCAGCCTCGAGAAGGCCGAAGCGGATGCCAGTACTCGCGCGAACAACGGTTGGCGTGCGACTGTGGGAACGCTTAAGGACGCATCCATCGAGTTCACGGTCCTCAATAAAGAGGGTGACTCTGCTTTTGGCATGCTTCAAGGCCTATGGAGTTCAGGTGATCCGTGTGATGTCGGTATTAGCGATGCCGGTGGAACGCTCACTCTGACTTGCGAAGTTATGACCTTCAATGTCAACCAGAACTTGGAGGAGGTCATTTCGGCTGATGTGACTCTCAAACCAACGCAATCGACTGGCGGTGGTGGCATGAATGTGGGACCGGGCTTGGCTGGTCCTTGATCGCTGTCGTTGTGGTTGGTTTAGAGGATTCATAATACTCAGGGAGGCATCATGCAGAAGTTCGTTGACCGCGCCGGTCGCATTTGGATTGTGGATATCGAAACACGACGCTGCGCCGCGTGAAGACTCTCACCGGAGTGCATCTGCTGGAGGCGATCGATGGTGATTTGATCACGCGACTCGCGACCGATCCGTTGCTCCTGGGCGATGTTCTGTTTGCGATCTGTAAACCACACTCCTCGAAGCACTGATCAATTACTTCCCGGAGTCGCGACGCCGTCTTCTGCGGAAGGCGGCCGAGAAGCAGAAGCTGATCGAAACTCGGGGGATCAGTGCGATCGAGAAGCGACTGGACGATCCGAACTTGGTCGACAAGCTCGTCGAAGATCTCGAACGCAAGCTCGCTGTGCCGATATTGAGCGACTCATCGTCCGACTTGCCGGCATCGTCGGAGTCGATCCAGGTCCCTTAACACTTCGCCAACTTGTGCTGATGGCTGAGGCCAAACGCCAACACGATTGGAATGTCGCGAGCACGATCATGGCGTTGATGGCCGAGATGAACCGTGATCGTAAGAGACGTCGCAAGCCATTCAAGCCCGACGACTTCAATCCCTACGCAGACCAAAAGCCAATCGTTGCTCGCGGAACTGTTGAGCAAGCAGCAGCGATGCTCGGTGCTAACTTTCAACCAAGAACGTCAGAGTCGCCATGTCCCAAGTCAGAGCTGGAGGAGCCTACGTCGAGCTGACCGCGAGGAGTGCCCAGTTCCTCAAGGGACTCGAAGCTGCGCAAAAGCGGCTCAAATCGTTCGGGGCGTCCACGCGACTGGTCGGCACCAAGCTCACTGGCCTTGGCGTTGCCGCCGCCGCACCTGTGGGAGCCAGCTTGGCAGTCTATACCAGTTTCGATGATGCGATTCGGGCCGCAGGCGCAGCTGCCAATGCAACCGGCGCGACATTGGAATCGCTGCGTAACAAAGCAAAGCATTTGGGAGCCACAACAAGTTTCTCGGCCAGTGAGGTCGCTTCTCTGATGACTGAACTCGGTCGAGCAGGTTTCTCACCCAAGCAGATTGAAGAGATGACCGGCGCGGTCATGAATCTAGCAAGAGCCACTGGGACGGATGCAACCGTTAGCTCTGGGATCATGTCAGCCACGATCCGTCAATTCAGCTTGGAAGCAACCGATGCTGTGCGAGTCTCGGATCGATTGACCGCAGCAGCCAACATGTCCTTCAACTCGGTTGAGTCGCTTGGGGAAGCGTTGCAATACGCCGGTCCTGTGGCAGCCGATGCCAACATGAGCCTCGAAGAAACGCTTGCCGTTCTTGGCACGCTCGGAAACCTCGGGATTCAGGGTAGTGAAGCCGGTACAGCATTACGTCGATTACTCACTCTGAGCGCGGCAGAGTCTGAGAAGTTTCAAAAGGTATTCGGCGTTGCGACCAAGGATGCCCAAGGGAATGCACGCGACCTAGTCGACATTCTTGGCGAAGTTGCCGCTGCATCGGCCAACATGGGAAGCGGTGATCGTGCCCAAGCCTTTAACGAAGTCTTCGGTTTGATGGGCATTACCAGTGCTTCGGCCATTGGAAAGACGGTCACCGACACCAAGAAGCTGCTTGCCGACCTGAAGAAGTCAAATGGCATCGCCGACAAGACCGCACGCGATATGGATGCAGGGATCGGTGGCGCGTTTCGAATCCTGAAAAGCTCGATCGAGGGCGTGGCCATTGCGATTGGTGAATCGCTGGACCTCTCGGTCACCAAAATGATGAACGCAATCTCTCGGGCTCTCTCCGGTCTGATTGAATGGATCGGCAAGAACCAGGAAGTTGTCAAGAAAGTCGCGCTGATCGTTGCCGGCGTCGTTGCTGTCGGCGCGGCTTTCATCGGTATTGGCAGCGCTGCTGGTGTGGCCGCGTTCGCTGTTGGTGGGCTAGCTTCGATGTTCTCACTAGTAGGAACCGCGATCGGTGTCCTGGTAACCATGATCGGCGCTCTGTTCACACCTATCGGACTTGTTGTCGCTGCAGTTGCCGCACTGGGTGCCTACTTCGTCTACTCATCCGGCATCGCTGGCGAAGCGATCGAGTATTTGAAAGGCGTCTTCGAAACGCTGAAGGCTGACACGATCAAAGCCTTTGGTGCGATCGCCAATGCACTGGCTGCCGGCGACATCACCGCAGCGGCCAACGTTCTGTGGACTTATCTCAAGCTCCAGTGGATCAAAGGCACAACCTATCTCAAAGGAGTGTGGGCCGACTTCACCAATTACCTGTCCGATGTTTGGGGCGACACCGCTTATGCGATTGGCGATGTGCTGATCAGTGCCCTATCAGGACTTGCAAGCGTATGGAATGCGACGCTCGGTTTCATGGCCGATGGTTGGACAATCCTCACGACCTCGGTACAGAAGGGGTGGAACTCGACAATCGGATTTCTGAAAAAGGGATTCATTCGATTGCGTGAGCTGGTGGATATAGCCGGCGATGTTTCTGTGCAGATTGGTGGCGTGCTCATCAATGCGCTTGCAGGCGTAGAGACCGCCTGGGTCGAAACCATCGACTATCTCGCTGATACATGGTCGGTGTTCGTCGCCCAAGTCAAATCGATGTGGAACTCGACCGTCGGCTTTCTGCGCAAGGCCTGGATCAAGCTGAAATCGCTATTCGATGACGATGTGAATGTCGAAGTTGAAATGGCCAAGATCGACAAGGAGATTCGAACAGCCGACGAAGCTGAAGAAAATAAGAAACAGCAAGCCATCGCCGATCGCATGAAGCGACGCGACGCACGCAAGCAACAGATCGAATCCAATCGTGTTCAGATGCAGGAAGGGATTAAGCAGCAACTTGAGGAACGTCGCAAGGCCCGCGCTGGTCGCGACATTGATGGCGAGATGGCGGTCATCGATCAGGAGACCGAAGCCAAGAACCAAACCGTTGATGCGTCCAAAGAGGAGCAGTTCAAGCAAAACGAAGCGGCGGGTCTCACGCGACAAAAGACTATCGATGACACCACCGCTGGCGTTCAAAAGACTCTTGATCAAATGCGTGAGGAAGCTCGCATTGCCCGCGAAGCCGGTCGCCAGTCGCCAGAAGATCGTGCCAAGGAGCGTGACCAGCAAGTAGCCGCAGCTCAAGCGGAGTTCGATGCGGCTGTAGAAACAGCCAACGCAGCCAAACCCCAAGAACCAACACCCGCTAAAGAGCCTGGTCTTCCGATTCCAGAGATGCCGAATCCGCCGAAGTCCGGCGCACTGAAGGTTCCCAAGGTTGAAGTGGATGGCATCAAAGATCCAAAACTGAAGCCGCCCAAGAAAAAGGATCTTAAGCTTGGTTTGGATCGGTCTGCCAAAAATTCAATGGATCGATTCTCCGATGGCCCCGAAGAGCCGACGGAGAAAACAGAAGCGGCTGGAAACTTCGATAGTCGTGGACTCGGTCTTGGTAGTGGTGCATCGCTCATTCCCGTGATCGAGCCTCCTGATCAAAGGAACGAAGTCGATCCGGATGGCGTCGATGCTGATGTGAATGCCGGTGCGGACGCGAATGATCCAGAACTTGAAGTTCCAGAAGTTGAACCGGAACTCGGTCTGCAGCCAGTGGACGCTGAAGTATCGTCGCCCGAGGATTTCATAGAACCGACG
>JAJTEK010000098.1 GCA_021299695.1 Pirellula sp.
CGAACAAAGTGGTGCACCAAAGCCGTCGCCGATGCGTTGTTAACTTTTAGAATCGTGGTCTCCGGCGGCATTGGTGACCACGGTCGTTATCCGACCGAACCAGCTATGAACAACAGAGCGCGAAATGACCAAACCGCCAAAACGAATTCGCATCAATCACGACGATTACTACGCGAGCCTGGTCGGCAAGACAAAGGATGGCCGACAATTTTTTATCACACAGCCATTCGTTCCTGGTGGCCATGATTTCGTCGCGCGATACCTGTTCGACAAAGATGGTGCTTTCCTTGACGCAAAAATTCACGACCTTGGTTCACGTGATTCCGACGTGCTGCCGGGCAACGCGTTGATGGATAACCACAGGGTTGCGACGTTACAAAAGGAAATGCTCGAAGAACTTGGCGACACAAAATTCGGCGATATAAAGGTATCTCCATTTGTACATAAATGGAATGGTGTCGACTTCGGGCTCGTCACCCAGGTTCCCGAAGAAGAAGACGATGAATGGAACGTGATAGCGGAGCCGGGAGACTATATGGCGTTCTACCCACCGTGGGATGGCGACTATGACACTTGACCCGATCGTCGGATAACCAAGCAATGCACCCGAGCCGCGAAGTCGGGCGTTTTGACAATGGACGATCTCTCGTCGCGGCCGGGTGATTGCAAGCGTTCTCTCCTCGCATCGGATTTCGTCGTACTCGTACTCAGCGAAGCGGTACTCAGTGAAACGGTACTCGTACTCGATGGCTGTTTGAACTGCGGCGCTGCCGATCGTCGATCGAAGCGGTTCGCGGAAACTTGCGGACCAATAGGCCGGATTGCTATACTGGACCGCTTCGAGTACGAGTACGAGTACGAGTACCGCGATGCTGAGTACGAGTACGAGAAAACGCACGAACAAAGCATTGGACCGAAGTGCTCGATCGGGCGTTTTTGATTTGTGTAAAGTCCCCTCATCGCACTCGGTCGATGTGTGTCGTTGAACTAAACCGATTCGCCTACGAGCGGTTGGATGTCGGCAGTCACTCTCAGGACCGTACTTCCTTGTCTAAAATACGTGTCAGCCTTCCTTGGCTGACAGGCTCTTTTTTTTTTCAGATGCTGGGTCTAGCTGAGATGATTCAGCGCGCTATCGGGAATTGAGCAGCCAGCGACTACCCCCGGCGTGCCACTGGGCTGTCGAGCCCCCTAGGCTGTTGAATCTCAGAAGTGGATCAAGTAAAATTCGCAGCAGAATCCGCATACGATAGACACGGCAAAGCGACTTAGCCCAACGTACAAACTATCCCTCCGTTCCGCTTCGCTCCAGTCGGGATAGTTTGTTATTCGTTCCTTCAGAGCGAACGGAGTTTGGTTAACGCCTGCTGGACCCCCTGGCGTTGGGCGACCAAGTCGCTCAATGCTTGGCGTTCTTTGTCGATGATTTCCGGAGGAGCTTTTCCTACGAAGGCCTGATTGGATAGCCGACTTTCTTTGCCCAGAATCTGCTTTTCCAAGTTCTCGAGCTGCTTTTCATTGCGTGCGATCTCGGCGGCGACGTCGAGGAACTGGCTCAAGTCGACATACACATCCATCCCTTCGATAGGCATGTGGGCATGGACCTCTGGGATCGGGATGTTCGTGCCCCATGCGACTCCGACGGCTCCTGCCATGCTCTCGAGGAACGTTCCCATCGGTTTGAGCAAACGCTCGTAGCGATCCTCACAACGGACCGAAAATTGGACGCGTTGCTTGGGTGCGATATTTTGCCTGGAACGAATTTCGCGGATCGCTCCGATCAATGCGACGAAGTGCTTGAACTGCGCTTCGACATCCTGACGGATCATCTCGGCCTGGGCTTTTGGCCACGGGGCCTGGATCAACCATGCCGTGGCGTCCTGCTGGGAGAACAAATCGCGCCGCTTGCTGAACTTGCCTAACTCCTGCCAAATCGCTTCGGTGACAAAGGGCATCATCGGGTGGAGCAAGCGGAGCATCTGGTCCAAGCAATGGGCTAGGATTCTCTGGACCATCGGCCGAGCTTGTGGATCTTGCATCCGTGGTTTGGCCATCTCGACATAGTACGAACAGAAATCGTCCCAAGCGAAATCGTAAGCCGCCCGGGCCGCCTCGGCGTACCCGTACCGCTGGAGCTCGCGATCGACCACTTCGGTGGTCGTCGATAGACGGGACAGAATCCACTGGTCTTCGAGCGGCAAATTTGCCCAGTCGATCGAGCCTTGGGTGTATCCCTCGAGATTCAACATCACGAATCGGGATGCATTCCAAAGCTTGTTGACAAAGTTCCTGGCGACCTCGAACCGCTCGGAGACCACCGGAGCGCGGGGCAAGGCTTTGTCTTCGTCACTCTCGGCCCATTGGGTCGAGAAGGGCTTCTTGCATTTGTCGCAAACGACTCGATGCTTGATCCGATTCTCTTTGGTCTGGTTCACAAGTGCCTGGCAGTTGGGGCACTCGTATTGCACGGGCATTCGCACGTCTTGGGTTTCGGTGGTCAACCAAGCCAATCCGAACCGCAATGCATCGGCACCGAACTTCTCGATCACGTCGATCGGATCGACTCCGTTGCCCTTGGACTTGGACATCGTTTCGCCGAATCCATCGAGGATTTTCGGATGGATGTAGACCTCGCGAAAGGGGACTTGGCCAACATTGTTCAAGCCCATGAGAACCATCCGGGCGACCCAGAGTGTGATGATATCTCGCGAGGTGATCAACGTATTGGTCGGATAGAAGTAATTCAAATCGTCGGTTCGATCGGGCCAACCGAGCGTCGAGTGGGGCCATAAGGCCGAGGAGAACCAGGTGTCGAGCACGTCCTCTTGGCGGACCAACCCGAGCGACTGGATCTTGAGCTCCATTCCGGATGCTTCTTCAAGGATGCAAACGTGCAGGACCGAGGGCTCCTCGATCGACGCCGAGACCTGCCCCTGGGCGGCCTCGGGCATCGCTAGGATTTTCTTCATGGCCCCTTGGGCCTCCTCGGGGGACTCATAAGTTCGCGTCCAAATGGGAATTTGATGCCCCCACCATAGCTGCCTTCCGACCGGCCAATCCCGCTTTTCGCTGAGCCAATCGATATAACCTTGGGTGTATCGCTCCGGGTATATCTTCACTTGACCTGTCTCGACCGCATCGATCGCCGATTGCGCCAGTTGTCCCATGGACACAAACCATTGATCGGCCAGGTACGGTTCGATAGGGGTCTTGCTCCGATCGCTGTGCTTGAGTTCGATCTGCCGATCCTCGGTCTTCTCGAGCATCCCCAACGCGTCCATAGCCTTAACGACCTGCTGGCGCGCTTCGGACATCGACAACCCGTCGAACCGTCCGCCACCGGTATGGATCGTGCCATCGGGGTTCATGATGTTGATCATGGGTAATCCGCATCGCTGGGCGACCTCGTAGTCGTTCGGATCGTGCGCCGGGGTGACTTTCACGCACCCGGACCCAAGCTCTGGTTTGGCCCAGCTATCGACGACCAGGGGTATCTCGCGATCGCTCAGCGGCAAACGAACCTTGCGCCCATCGCGCGCCATGGCCGCAAGCAGCTCGAGTTGGGGCAACAACTCGGCTTGCCGCTGCTTGAGCCCATCGATCTGAAGCTCGATAGATTCTCGGTCCTTGGCCGCACATTCGGCCAACCTCTGCTGGGCCTGTTCGAGCGCTTTGCTCAAGGCGTTTGCAGGATCTGGATGGACCGCCACGGCGGTGTCTCCTAGCATCGTTTCGGGTCGCGTTGTCGCTACGACGACATAAGCCGGCTCGCCAGGCTTGGGATCGACCACCGGATATCGGAAATGCCAAAATCCCCCATCGACCGTTTCGGTAAAGACTTCATCGTCGCTGACTGCCGTCTGCAAATACGCATCCCAATTGACAAGCCGCTTGCCCCGATAGATAAGCCCCTTGGAAAACAAATCGAAAAACGTGGTGCGGACAGCCCTTGCGCACATGGGGTCGAGCGTAAATCGGGTCCGACGCCAATCGCATGAGCAACCGAGCCGCTTGAGCTGACTCAAAATCCGCGCTTCATACTGCTCCTTCCATTCCCAAATCCGTTGGATCAACTGCTCGCGCCCCAGATCGTGTCGGGTCTTGTTCTCGACCTCCTTGAGTCTCCGCTCGACGACGGCCTGCGTGGCGATCCCCGCATGGTCCGTTCCAGGCATCCACAGGGCGACTTCGCCCATCATCCGATGCATGCGAATCTGGATGTCTTGAAGCGTATTGTTCAAGGCATGTCCTAAATGCAAGGCTCCCGTGACGTTCGGAGGTGGAATGACGATCGTAAAAGGACGCTTGCTCGGGTCCGCGTCGGCATCGAAACATCCTGCCTCGATCCACTGCAAGTAGATTCGATCGGAGGCCCCGACAAAATCAAAGCGGTTTGGAATCTCGATGGGTTGGGCTGGATTGGTCATGAAAATCGGTCCTCGGCTGATAATCTTTGAACCCCCTGGCTCTTTGGCGCTCAGGGCAGTTCCCTCTAGGTGCCCAATTCTCAAAGAATCGACCTGCAACGCAAGGCCGACAGAGCCCAGGACCTAAAGAAACCTCGTTTTGGCTCGACTCTACCGGCTCGTCTTGAGATCCTGAGTTGCGCGAAACGGACTCTGGAACACTGCACTTGACCTTTCACCGGAGGGCTTGCGCCCAATACCGCTTTCAAAAACCCATCGGCATGCGCCGAAATCCATTCAAATCCAATCTTTCCTAAAAAGATCCAAATGTCGATTTGACGGTAATGGCAATTGGCCACTAGCTATTGGAATTCGTCTCGTTCGATCTGATAGCTCTCTAGTTTGCGGTACATCGTCGCGCGAGAAATCCCGAGCATTTCCGCTGCTTCGGGGATGCTCCCGCGTGTCCGACGCATCGCTTCGCGGATCAATCGTTGCTCCCATTGCTCGATGTTCAAGGAGTCCAAGTCCGAATCGCTCAATGTTTCGTGGAGAGCAAGGTCGCTTGCCTTGATCTCCGTCCCGTTGGCTAGGACGACCGCACTGTCGATGACGTTGCGCAACTGGCGGACATTCCCGGGCCAGGAGTACTTGCGCATCTTTTCCAACGCTTGCTCAGATAGTTTCAACTGAGGCCTGCCGTGGAACTTTGAGAAGTGATCGAAAAAGTGTGTGATCAGAAGATCGATATCCTCTTGCCGCTGTCGCAAAGGAGGAATCATCAACTCGAAAACGCTCAATCGGTAATAAAGATCCTCACGAAACCTCTTTTCTTGGACAAATTCCATCAGATCTCGGTTTGTCGCAGCGATGACGCGCACATCGACGCTGATCTCTTTTCTGCCTCCGACGGGCAAGAAGGGATGACCTTCGAGTATACGCAATAACTTGGCCTGTCCCTCAAGCGTCATCTCGCCGAGCTCGTCGAGAAATAACGTGCTATTGTTGGCTTGCTCAAACCAACCGATGTGGTCCTTGTCCGCTCCGGTAAATGCTCCTTTGACATGACCAAAAAGCTGGCTCTCCATCAAATCCGCTGGAATCGCAGCACAGTTGACGCTCAGCATCGGTCGGTCAGCACGCGAACTCGCTCGATGGATCGCTCGGGCGACGAGCTCTTTGCCGGAACCGCTCTCGCCGCGTATGAGAATCGATCCAGATGCCCTGGCAATCCGTACGATCTTCTCCTTCAATTCCACCATCGCTGAGCTCTGACCGAGCAACTCGTCGAATTCAGCCGTGCGACTCTTGAGCCTGTCGTGATGGATCTTCAACACCTCCGATTCCCGCACCCGGACAATCGTGGTGGATAATATGCTCGATGCCGCGATCGCGAAATCGAAAGCATAAGGGGAAAAAATCTCTTTGTCCCGGTACAGATGGATCGCTCCAATCGTCTTGCGATCGTCGAGCAACGGTACACAAATCGCATCTTTGAACGTACGTAAAGCACCCTCTTCGGCACTCGATTGCTTGCTCTCCGGAGATTCTTGCTGCATCCAAACCGCTTTGCCGTACTTGCAGACCATCTCGGTAAGCCGGTCGCTCAGCTCGAGCTTGTTTTTCTTGGTCGTCGCAGGATATCTATGGCCAACATCGAGCAGTCCGTATTCGTTGGCCACCAAAAATGCGACAGCCGTCGCATGGGTATGCGCTCGGAGCAACTCGATGGCGATCGTCGCGACCTCATCAGGCGACGTAAGCGAGTTGCAATGGATCGACAATTGGTGCAGGTCGGCGATCTCCTCGTTTCGACCCGCCTCCTTGAGAGCTCGAAAGGCGATCATCCCGGAATTGATGCTTCCCGATGAGCCATCACTCTGAACATCGGGAAATAAATCTTTGGAATGATTGACGATCTCTACGGTCTGCTCTTCCACACTCGATTCGTCGACAAAGGTAAACTCGGTCCCCCCCATGCGAATCGTGTCGCCATCGCTCAAAACCGCTTCGTCGGTTTTCGAACGGTTGACCATCGTGCCGTTCGTCGAGCCGGCATCGAGCAACGTCCAACGCCCGTTCCTGTAAACGATCCGGGCATGGACCCGCGAACATCGAGGATCGTTCAACTGGACCTGGCACTCTGCTCCGCGACCGATCAAAGTCTCGACATGACGGTTCAGCGGAAGCTTGGCATTCAAGTCCACACCGCGTGTAACCTTTAGGTAGCTGGACATGTGCCTGGATCGTAGTGGAAGTGGCGGATTCGACGCTTAAAGACGCTTAAAATCCTCAATTATAGACAATTTGTCTCAATTTGCTACAGCAACTGATTTGCTGCTTGAAGTACTCCGAGTGGTTTCCCATTAAAATTCCGATAACATGCCATCGATTCATCGATCCTAACACCCCTTTTGGCGATGCTCCTATGTCCCTGATCGATCCAGAAAAAGCCTTCCATGCTCGTTCTCTGAAGAATCTCCTGCTGCTGGTCCTTTTCATCGCCTTAGCAAGGCCGAGTCTCCATGCACAGGAACTCTGGGTCTACTCGCAAACCAATCTGCTCGTACCCCAGGAAGTCGAACGTATCGAGGCGCTCATGCGACGCGCAAAACAAGCCGGCTACACGCACATGCTCATCGCCGATTCGAAGTTCTCTCGGTTGTCGCAACTCGATCAACGTTACTTCAACCACGTCGAACGGATCAAGAAACTTGCTGCGGAACTTCCGATGAAGCTCGTCCCTGCGGTTTGCTCGGTCGGCTACTCGAACGATATTCTCTCGCTCAATCCGAACCTCGCCGAAGGCTTACCCGTTCGCGAGGCTCTTTACGAAGTTCGCTCGGGCGTTGCGCACCATGTTCCCGAAACGGGGGCTGCAACCTCCAAGAACGCTCTGCCGCCACTTCGCGAAAAACGCCAATGGGGCTTCATCGATGAGGCATTGGTTCCCGACGGCGAGGCTCTCCGATCGGTCCGCCCACACTCGGGCAACGTTCGCATCTCGAAAAAAATTGAGTTGACACCCTTTCGTCAATACCATGTGTCGGTCGAAATCCAAACCGACGATCTGGATGTCCCAGTCGAGATCAAACTCCTTACCATGGATGGCTCAAACCTCAACTACACCAACCTCGGTGTGCAAGCGACCCAGGATTGGAAAGAGCATCACATCACTTTCAACTCCCTGGGGAACCAACAAGCCAATCTCTATATCGGTGCCTGGGGACTCAATCGTGGAGGACTTTCGATCCGCAACCCCACGCTGCACGAATGCGGTGCAGTGAACTTGGTCCGTCGACCAACAGCACCGATCGAGGTAGTATGGGAAGGCCCCGACGGACGACGCACGGCGCTGAGCGAAGGGGTCGATTTCGAACGATGGAGCGATCCGAAACTCGGTACGGTCCCCTACGATGGGGAATACGATGTTTGGCATGAAGCTCCCTCGATCAAACTCTTGCGGAAACTGCCCGACGCCAGCCGACTAAGGGTCTCGTATTACCACGCTCATATCGTCTACGACGGTCAGGTTTGCGGTGCTGCGAACGATAAGGATTTTCAACAACTTCTCGATCAGCAAATCGATGCCATGACCCGTCTGTTTCCCGACGCAGACTTCATGATGTCGCATGACGAGTACCGCGTCATGGGGTGGACCCAATCGAATATCGATCGCCTCGCTCCAGAGGCCTCGCCTGCGGAGGTCCTGTCCCACAATGTCAAGCACTGCAGCGAGCAACTCTTTGGAAAAGCCCCATCGTCAAAAATTGCGGTCTGGAGCGATATGTTTGACCCCTACCATAATGCCGTCGACAAGTACTACCTGGTCAAAGGCTCGCTGAGGGGCGCAAACGCTCCGGAAAGCGTGCGCGTGGTCAACTGGAACTTTGACAAACGCCAAAAGAGCTTAAAGCACTTTTCCCAAAAAGGTCACAGCCAAATCCTCGCCGGTTACTACGATGGTCCACCGGAACAGATCAATCAATGGCTAGATACCGTTCTTCAAGAGCAGATCCCGGGCGCCCAAGGGGTCATGTACACGACCTGGCGGCGCAACTACTCCGATCTTGAAAAGTTCGCCAAAGCCGTTCAGTCGCACCGATGGTACAGCGAACCTCGCTGATCGCTTAGGAAAAACTTTTCCCCGCGATTCTCAAAAAGACATCCTCGAGACTCGGAGGCCCGATCGTCATGCTCGTGACAAGCGATCCGAGACTTGCATAGACATCCATCGGGGATATATCGGTTTGCTGTCGGACGATTCGGACCGATCCGCCATGGATGCTACCTTGATACCCATACTGCTTTTCGAGTTGTTCGACCACCCTGCTGGGCTCGTTGGTCGCAACGCTAAAGACGATCTGTCCGGTGCTCTTGCGCAGAGCTTCGGGCGAATCATCGACCAAAAGGTGACCTTGATCCAAAATCGCAATCCGATCGCATTTCTCGGCTTCCTCGAGAAGGTGAGTGGTCAAAACGATCGTCGTGGAGTGCTCTTGGCGAAGCTCTTCGAGGGATTGCCAAAGCTCGAGCCTCGAAAGAGGATCCAAACCGGTGCTCGGCTCGTCGAGCAAAAGCAACTCGGGCCGATGCAATAGTCCTTTGACCAACTCGACGCGTCGTCTGAGCCCACCCGATAGCTTGTCGATCTTGATGTCGAGTTGCTCCTTGACGCTCAACGCTTCGGACAATTCATCTATTCTCGACTTGGCCTCGCGTGGGCCGATTCCATACAAGGCTGCTTGAAACAGAATATTCTCGCGAGCCGTCAACTTGCGATCTAAGCTCGGGGACTGAAACACCACTCCAATCCGCTCTCGAATCGCTTGTTGGTCTTTGGCCACATCGTACCCGAGCATCTGAATCGTGCCGCTTTGAACGGGCACCAAGGTGGACAAGAGCCTAAACAAGGTCGATTTGCCAGAGCCGTTGGGTCCCAGGACTCCGAAAATCGACCGTTGAGGGATTTCCAGAGAGACATCGTCAAGCGCCGCTTTTTCTCCGTAACGATGCGAGAGCCCCGAGATGGCAACCGATGGCCCAGCATAGGTCGGCATTAGAAGAGACCCCAACGCACGACGACCAGCAGGAAAATCGCCGGTAGGAAAACCAATGAGGTTCGCAGTAGCTTTCGGGCTGTACCCTGATCCCTGCTGCGAAGGAACTTGGTCGAGGCGATCAGTTGAAAAAAGGCAATACCGAAGGCCAAGCCGGCTAAGATCCACGTAGCGATCGATTCCGGACCGAGCACTACCAAGCTCAATGGACAGAGCAACGCCGCCGGTACTACAGCATGCCAGCCTGCCGCCAGCCCCGATGGCTCCTCGCCGGTGAGCATCCGAAATCCGGCTTGGGAGTATTGATCTTTGTACAACCAAGCGATGGCCATGAAGTGGGGGAACTGCCAAAGGATCACAATGGCGGTCAATCCCCAAGCTTCCATCGAATCGATGGATCCACCGGCGGCCGTCCACCCGATCATCACCGGCAACGCGCCTGGCAAGGTCCCGACAGCGGTGTTCCACCACGACCAAGCCTTCATCGGTGTGTAGACCCAACAGTAGATGAACCAAGTCATGAAACTGACCAAGGCCGCTGTCGCATTGGTCCCGAAGTAAATCATCGATGTGCCGACGACGAAGAGCAACCAACCAAAAAGACTCGCCTCACTCATGGTAAGCCGACCGCTGGGCAACGGTCGGTTGCGGGTCCGTGGCATGAGAAAATCCCGATCCCGTTCGAACCATTGGTTCAGGACGCTAGCGCTCGCAGCGACCATGCTGGTTCCGACCAAGGCGCTGAACCAGGCGATCGGAGCGACCGACGTCCCGAGCAGCCGACCGGCAAAGACCATCGCGACGGCGACGGTCAAAAGGATCATCACGGTGATGCGCGGCTTGGCCAAGACCAGATAATCCCGCCATGCAGATCGCACCCACGGCGAAGGCAATTCCAAAGTTTTGGTCACTGGTGTGGACACGTTGTTCTCGAAATGGTTCCGTTAGACGGCGGAAATAGACCGGGGTAAAGCCCCAGTTGACTGAGGATTATTCAACGGATCGGGATTCTCGACAAGGGAAAACTGACGCCTCCCGACGCGGCAAATCAGCCAAGTCGAACTGGCGATCAGGAGCGATCCGGTCGCTTGATGGGCCGTGACCAACATCGATTCCCAGTATCCTTTTGCCGCGATAACGTACCGGGCAAGGGCCCCGGTCGTCTCGCTCCAAGGAAGGGCATAGTTGGCCATCCAGGTGCCAACACCCAACAGCAATTGCAAGACCAAGAGCGCCAACAATGCGTTGGCGGGTGCTCTCAAACCAGGCTCCTGAGCATAAGGGCTCCTGCGGACCATCAGGGCCACGGCAAGGATCGCGATCGTTACGACCCCTGCAAACGTCAAATGCAAATGCACCATCGACATGAAACCCACTGGGCTCGTACTGGGCAAGGCATGCCGAAGCTGAGCTCCCAGGGCCAATTGGGTGACCGTCGAGGCGAGCAAAATCCAAGATAAACTCCACAAACCACGGGGCACGATTCTGGCCGTGGCCGTTTTCCAATCCGAAGACGAGGCCAGAGCGACAAAGGTCGCATAAGCAAAAACCATCGGCCCCCCACACCCGTGGATCATGGCGATGGTCCGTTCATCCAAAACGACCCGAAATCCTCCGAGCAACCCCTGTGCGATGACCGCTCCGAGCAAACCGACGCAAGCCCAACGGTACCACCGACGGGGCTCTTGCCTCCAAGCAGCGATGCACAAGAAGATCACCAAGAGTCCTACCCATGATCCCAAAAGCCGGTGTCCATGCTCGATGAGCAGGTCGAACGGGCCATAGATCCATGTCCAGAAGGGGTACAGGAACAGGTTGTATCCATAAGTCCCGGGCCAATCGGGAACGGCCATACCGGCATCGTGGGTCGTGACCAACCCTCCGACCCAAATCAACGGGAAAATAAACAGTGCGGCAAGCCAACTCCAGAGCTTGACGAAGTTGAATTTCACTTCTGAGCTCACGATCTGTCCTCCAAGTGCATGACGTAGTACACCAACTCCCAGAGCTCCTGATCGGTCAGACCCGGATTGGAGTTCTCAGCTCTTGCCACAGGTGGCATCGGCGTGCCTTCGATCCCCAAGACAATTCTTTTAAAAATTTCCTTGGGAGACTTTCCACCATGGAATGCGCCCCAGTGGAAGTTCCTAGGCTTGGCCAACACCGGACGGAGAGCTCCATAAGGCTTCATCTCCTTCCACTCTTTGGGATGCTTCGGATCGATCCCTGCAAGGATCGTCCAGTCCTTGGTCCATTCGTCGTAATCTTGGGAGGCTCCATCCCCGGAACCGGTTTTTCCATGGCATTTGACACACGCCGTAAGCTCACTTTCAAAGTGCAATTTGCCTTTTTGGATCCATTCCAGGTGGCTTTCCTCGTCGCTCGGTGCGGTGGTAAACCAAGCCGGCGGCTCGGGCACGGAAAGTGCCTCGCTCGGGGCACTGTTCCATTTACCGACAACGTCCGAGAGAATTTCTTGCATTCTCGGCTCGCTCGTCTCCAAAGGGATCCCTTCTTGCAGGTTCAAACGGATGGCTCGGCGTTCGACCTCCCCTCGTATGGCCAAAAACTGCACGTACTCGACAAGGTCTTCGACGTCATTGGCGAACTCCTCGGATTCTTCGAGAGCACGGAACGAGGGCATCGCGGTTCCAGGAATCCCTTCGACAAGGGTCCGATGAAGGTCCTCTCGGATCGGTTTTTTGCCGACTGGACTGGATTTGAATTTGAAGGTTCCCCTGCGAAAATCTCTAGGATAAGGTTCCAGGAGCATGGAAACGGGCCCGAGCCCATCGCCCGAAAGGCCGTGACAAGTCACACAGTGCTTGCGAAAAACTCCACGCTCGACCTTGTCGGCCAGTCGACCGACGGGCCCAGCACACCTCAAGACCGATTCCATTCGGACTGCTTCGGCCTGCCCGGAGGGCCATCTGGGCTGATCCAACGAGCCGAACCAACTTTCGGTCAACGCGGCGGCTTGTTCGGCGATCTCGGTCGGATTCCGATCGGCCGACTCGCGAGTCAAACTCGCCGCATGCAGAAAATTGGGCCGATAATCCAACTCCGACGGGCCGCAACCGACGAGCAGAACCCCAAGCATCGGCAAAGCCCACGCCAAGCGTGTCGCGGCGTTACGCTGTGTTTTCGAAGGGCGGTGCCAAGGGCCGGGCTCAGTTCGAGCCAGCCGCCGAGCAGTTTTTTCTAGAGCAACAGGATTCATTTAAATTTCAAAGAGAGGCTCAAATAGTTCCGACGCCAGTCGGCCGACATGCCTACTGTAGGCTGACCGCAAAGTCACCCGAGAGTTTCCCAAGAAAACCCACGATTCGTAGTGTCAAATCGCCGCACGTGCTTGCGGCAGACCCGGAATGTTACCTTTTTGTGCGTATGATGACCCGTTTGGTCCGATTTTCGAATTGTTTTTTGATCTCCACAAGGTATTTTCCAATCGATGAAGCTTAAAAGTACGCATGAGGATTTTCGGGTCGAGGAGATCACCTCGGTCCGCCCGACGGGCGGATCGCACGCTTTGTATCGGCTCACGAAGGCTGGTTTGGGTACTCCGGAAGCGATTGCGGAGGTTTTGAGCCACTGGAATATCGAACGCCGAAGGATCAGTTATGGTGGGCTCAAGGACCGGCACGCCTCGACCCTTCAGCATTTCTCGATCGCTCACGGTCCGAAAACCGGTTTCACAGACCGTTCGATGCAAGTCGAGTACCTCGGGCAAGTCCACCGCCCCTTCGACGCCAAGGACATTCAGGCCAATCGGTTCGAAATCCGTCTGCGAAAAATCGCAAAAAAAGACGTTGAGCAACTCGATCGCAACGCTGATTGGCTTAAGCACTTCGGCGCGATCAACTACTTTGACGACCAACGTTTCGGATCGATCGGGCAATCCGGCGAGCTTATCGGCATGCACTGGTGCAAGTTGAATTACGAGCGTGCGCTGTACATCGCCATGGCTGAGCCGAACCCTCACGATCGCCCCCGAGAGAGCGAACAAAAGGAGATTCTTCGAAACACTTGGGGGCAATGGGAAAAGTGCAAAGAGATGCTCGACCGCTCCCATCGCCGCAGCATCGTCACCTACTTGTTGGACCATCCTGCGGACTTTAAGCGAGCGTTGGCTCTGGTCCGTTTGGACCTGCGTAGTATCTACATCGCCGCCTTCCAAAGTTGGATTTGGAACCGTTGGCTCTCGGCCCTGATCGACCGCTTCAATGAGCATCAGACCCAACGCCGCTTGCCGTCGAAATCCGGGCCCCTCTCGTTGCCTCAGTTGCTCACTGCCGACCAACAGAGCCGATGGAAAAGCCAGTGGCGAACCACCTTGCCTCTCCCCTCGGCTCGTCAACACGAATGGCCCGAAGGGACCTTCGAGATCCTCGAGTCGGTCGTCGCCCAACTGGGTCTTGCGGTGCGTGAGTTGCGTTTGAAGTTCCCTCGCGACACCTTTTTCTCGCGAGGTCAGCGAGAGGTGCTGCTGTTTGCAAACGGATTCGAGTCGACCTGGGAGTCCTCCGAGCCGAGCTCCGATCCAAACTCCGAATCGGTCGATTGGAAATTGGCTTTCGAACTTCCCCGAGGCGCTTACGCGACGATGATCATCCGGCAGTTATTTCTCGATAGTATCGAAAATGGGCCAGAAAGTGGTCCAGAAGAAGGCCCAGAGGATAACCTAGAAACCGGCGCCGAGGACGGCCCGGGAATGCCGCTTTGAAACACACCGTCAAGCAATCTGTGACTAAAGACAAATAGAGAACTCGACACGATTTAAGGAAACGGCGATGAAACGTTTTGATGGGGTGATATTCGATCTCGACGGAACGCTCATCGACTCCTTGGAGGACATCGCCAACGCGGCCAACGCGACGCTTGCGGAGTTGGGCAAACCGACTTGTACGCTCGAATCGTTCAAAACCCATGTCGGAGATGGCGTAAGTGTCTTGTTCCAAAGAGCCTTGCCAGAGACCCGTACCGATCCGCAACTGCTCGATCGGTGCATGAGGATCTACCAAGGATACTACGATCGCGGCTGGGATCGAAACACCGAGCCCTACCCAGGCATCCTGCAAATGCTTCGAAAGACCCAACAAGAAGGGCTGATACTCGCGGTGCTTTCGAACAAGCCGGATCACTTTACCAAACGCTGCGTCGAACGGTTCTTGCCAGGGGTCTTCTTTACGCACGTGATCGGTCACAGCGAGCGATTCCCTCGCAAGCCGGACCCACAGTCGGCCATCTGGATCGCCTCCGAGATCTCGCAGAGCCCTACCCGTATCGCTTATGTTGGCGATACCAACACCGATATGAAAACGGCCACCGGCGCGGGGCTTTATCCTATCGGCGTGTCTTGGGGTTTTCGCCAAGTCGAGGAGATCGTCCAGGCCGGCGCGCAAGCCATCTGTAACACCTCTGAAGAGCTTTCCGATCTGCTCCTTTGGTCCTAATGATCTCTGTGTGGTTCCCAACGTGGTTTTTTGCCCCAACGGGGCGCAAGGTGATAGCCCAGGGCAAAGCGAAGCGCCGCCCTGGGTTGGATCGGCGAATTCAACGCTAGCCCTGTAGGGGCGGAACCCAGCATCGCGGAAACCAAAACGTCGATATTTTGCCCTTTCAGGGCATTCGTGAATGGGGGGGCGAGATTTTTTAAGCTATCGCCCCCGGATCGAGTATCAAGGAAAGACAGCTTTCGGGCGTAACGATCCGATTTTGAAACGAGTAAACCAAGGATGGGGGTTGGGAATGTCAAACGAATCGAACAAAAACAAACCGGTTCCAATGCTCGATGTAGGCAGAGGCAACCTACCCTTAAAACAAGCATTCCTAGACGCGATCGAACGCGTTGTCGATAGCGGTCGCTTTTTGCATGGCCCGGAAGTCACGGAATTGGAGAAAACCGTGGCCGAGGTGTGCGGCACAAGGCATGCCATCGGCTGCGCATCGGGTAGCGACGCTCTTCTGCTGGCTCTGATGGCCCTGGATATCGAACCGGGCGACGAAATTATCGTTCCGAGCTTTACTTTCTTCGCGACCGCCAGCGCCGTTTCGAGGCTGGGTGCCGAACCGATCTTTGTCGACATCGATCCGATGACCTACAACATGGATCCAGAATGCCTCGAAGAGAGCATTACGGCCAGGACCAAGGCGATTATTCCCGTGCACCTGTTCGGTCAGTGCGCTGCGATGGACCGGATCCATGAAATTGCATCTGCCCACGGCTTGCCCGTGATCGAGGATGCAGCTCAAGCGATCGGGGCGGCTTGGGACGATCGGCCCGCTGGGTCCTGGGGTCAGATCGGCTGTCTGAGTTTTTACCCAACCAAGAACCTAGGCGGCATGGGCGATGGCGGCATGCTCGTTTGCAATGACGATGCAATCGCTGCGAAGCTGCGTTTGCTCGCTTCGCACGGTATGCAACCGCGTTATTACCACAAACTCGTCGGAATCAACAGTCGCTTGGACACCCTCCAGGCTGCTATCCTGAATGTAAAAATCCCCCATCTTGAGGATTACGCCAACGCACGACGCGCCAACGCAGCAAGATACAAAGAGCTCTTTCAAGCGAGCCAATTGCACGAGATCGTCGAGCTGCCCAAGAAGCAGCCCAAGGCGACTCACGTTTGGAATCAGTATGGCATCCGAGTCCCGCACGGGCGACGCGATAGCCTCAAGGCCCACCTGCAGAATCAAGGGATCGGCTGCGAAGTCTATTATCCGGTCCCCCTGCACATGCAGGAGTGTTTCTCCGACCTTGGTTACTCTCTAGGATGCCTGCCCCATACGGAAACCGCGGCTCGGGAAATCCTTCACCTGCCAGTCTACCCCGAGTTGACGGCAGGCGAACAGGAAGCGGTTGTCGAGGCGATCGAGTCGTTCTACATGACCGGTGCTTACCGACGTGTCGCTTAGAAAATATCCCGCCGTTGCTTAAGCTGCCGCAGGCAATCATCGAGCCTACGATTTAGGATTTTTCTTCGTAGGGGCTTCCTTAAGGTTCACCTGAAAGGGCTTGGGCAGTTTGCCCATTTGCTCTTCGGTGAGCATTTTTCCGATTTCGATTCGGGTCTTGGCAAGCATTTCCTCGGTTTCGATGAGAACCTTCTTCTGCTCCTCGTTAGCCTTCATCGCCGCGAGTGCAAGCTCTCGGACTTCCTTCGGCTTCTTGCCATCCTCGCGGGCCTTCTTACCGGCTTCAGTCCTCGCCTTGAGCATTTGAGGTGTAAGGTCCACGGCCTTTCGCTTTGCCATGACTTCCTTGACCGTCTTGGTGAAATTCTCTTTGATCTTGTCGGTGGTTTCCTGGCTCAATCCGGCTGGTTCAAGTTGCTTGAGAAACTGGTTGACCATCGCGGTTGCCGGATCGCCACGTCCCGCCTTGGTTGCGGTTTCTTGAGCTGAAACATTGGAACCGAAAAAACCGACTATCGTTGTGCAAATCAAAAGGTACTTGAGCATGAAACTCTGCCTCCAAAAAAACTTGGTAACAAAAACACAAAACGTTGACTGCGACTCACCGGACGGCTTGCGCCGTTCCGCTTTTATTTTTCAATGAGCTGATTGTTCAAGATAACATGATCCTTTGTTCAAGGGGCCTTTGAAGCGCTGAGCTTGATCAACAATTTCAATGCCTGTTCGTAGCGGGGTGATTCCTCCAGAGCCATCAAGCAGTGCCTTAAGGCTTGCTCGGGGTGTTGACCTAGACGATCGTAGGCGACGGCCAGCTCGAAGTTCAATTCAGCCGGGTCCAACGGGTCTAGGTGAGCCAGTGCCACAAGGCTATCGATGACCAGCTTGGGCTGTTGGGTTTTCTGACCGGCCAGCGCGAGGTCTTCGAGCACCGAAGCCCGCATGGGCTGGATTTCGAGCCACTTTTTGCACCAGTTCGCCACGCTTCCCCAATCCTGCGATTCTTTGTCCAGGGCGATCAACCGCTCGAGCGGCGTGGTCGAGTGGGGGTCGAGCGTTACGATTTCGAGCAAGCATTCGCGGACCTTTTTTGTTTCGTTCTGCTCGCGGTGGATGACGAACTTCTTTGTCAGTGCGCTGTTGGCTGTCGGATCCGTTGGCCAGGCGTCGAAGAGCCACTGCGCCGTTACGATCGCTTCGGTCCACGCTTTCTGCTGGATCTGCTCATCGAGTTTTCGGTGAAGAGCTGCGTAAGAATTCGGATGGGCGTCGAGCCAGGTGTTCCAGAGTTGTTCTTTGTCCATGGGAGCCATATCGAGGCTCGGTGCAAGTTTTGCGCCTTGGTCTTTCGCATATCTTTCGAAAGCCAGATCGAGGCCCTCAAGGCTTCCGGTTCGCCGTGCGATCGCATCGGTGATCGGGAGTCCATCGCGAAGGTCGGCAAGCAAAGTGAGCAATGCATCATGTCCGAATTGCTCGACCCAGAACTCCACGACCAAGGAGGCTACATAGTAGGCATACTGAAGATGCATCGGAGACTTAGGGGCAATAAACATACGGCTCATGCGGCTCGGAGGTTCGAATTCGCCGCTTCGGAGCCATTGGATGAACATCGGGTTGGCAGGTTCCCCCCAGTTGTCTCTGTGCCTCCGCTCCTCGTAGACCGAGATACCTTCGGAGAGCCAGCGAGGCATGCGGTTGTTGGTCAGATTCAACGTCACGACGTGACAAAACTCGTGCCACAGGACCGATTTCCAATTGTGTTCGACATTCAATGCCGCAGGGGAGTTGGCCGTGATCACATTTCCAAAGCACACGCCTAAGAACCCTTCGCCTCCTGGGAGCCCAAAGGTCCGTACAGCGAAATCCCTTTGCTTGGCAAAAAGCTCCACGACGATGGGTTCTTGAAGCTCCACCTTGTACTTGTTGACAAGCGTTTCTCGGGCCTCTTGCAGGAGCTCGACGACCTGGGCCCCGTAGACGTTCGCTTCGGTGGCATCCATGCGAATGACCAAGCCCGGTGCCTCGATCGTCTGGTACTTGGCGAGCTCACCTCGGAGGATCTGAAGGTTGTAGCTCGTCACATGGAATGGATCGGCTTGGCGAGCCAACGCGACCATTTCCCAACCCTCCTGCTCTTTTCCTAGCCGCAAGAGGTCTTGGGCCAGTTGGGTGCGGGCCGGATGGAAGTTGTTGTCCATCGCCAAGGCGCGCTGTTGGTATTGGGAGCCTTCAGCAAATCGGTAGTGCAACGATAGGTGTTTACCGATTTTGTGATCGACGATCGGATTGAGCTTCCTCAGAACCAGTGCGCGGCTGCGAAAGGTTCCTTCGTCGTTGTAGGCTCCTTGGAGGTGTGCGATCGCAGCTCTCAGAGCCCAGAGTTCGGGCAGTTCTGGGTTGATCGCTTCGACCTGCCCGAGCACGCTCAAAGATTGCGGATAGCTCTCGGAGTCCATGAGAGCTTCGGCCTGTTTCAGAAGGCTTGGGATATGACTTGGGTTGATGCTTAGGGCCTCTTGGAGCGCATCTCGAGATTTCGCAGGATCGGAGTTGCTGAGGGCTTCCGAATAGAGAAATAAAAGATCCGGGTCGTTCCGACTGAGTTTGAGCCCCTTTTCCAGTGCGTCGGCCGCCACTTTGCTGTCGGACTTCTCAAGGGCCATCGACGCGATCGCCTTGAGGGCCTCGAGGTTCTTCGGATCGGATCGAAGGGCCTGATCGTAGCAAAGCTTCAAGACCTGTTTGGGATCCTCGCCTTGGAGAAGGAAGAACTCCCCGAGCGGTACAAGCTCTGCTTTGGTCGAATATCGCCAAGGATTGCGTTGGATCTGAGCCGTGAGCTCCTCGAGTAGCGCGCGAGCTTCGGTATCGAGGTTGTTAGCAAGCAGGATTTTATGACCGAGAAGCTTCAGCCGAAGGCTATCGGAAAAGCGTTCCAAGGATCCTCGGTAAACCTCAAGGGCTTGAGGGTACTTGCCCTGGAGCATGTAGTTGGCCGCAAGCAGGCGTGGCCAAGCTTCGTTCCAGGTCTTTTTCTCCACTTGGGACCGAGCGATCTCGACGGCTTTTTGGTATTCGCCGATCCGCATCGCCTCTTGGACCGTTCCGACGTCGACGAGTTGTCCGGAGCACTCGCTGCCTGGGGCGCTCCATGCCAAGACGGCAAGGACAATAAAAAAGCACCATTTAGGCGATTTTGGCGACCTTGGGAGCTTCGGCATCGTTGCATCCAATCAAGCTGGTGGGAAATCGTGACGCTCCTACATGACCGGCGCGATCGGATATACTGTAACAAGTTTCCATCGTGGAAACATCGGTTCGTTCCATGCGGATGGGGCGACGAAGTCTTGGTGGTGACTGTTTTTTGACGACTGTTTATAAGGGGTAGAAAATGACGAAGTATCTCAGTGGGCTGCTCTTTGCAGCGATGTTTGCACTCTCGCCAGCGTATGCGGAGACTTGGACCCTAGATGTCGAGAAGTCCAAAATCGATTTTGTTGGCAAGAAGCCCGATGGTGCCCATAAGGGAGGATTCAAGGGGTTTAAGTCCGAGGTCAAAGCGGATCTCGAGAATCCACAGAACGGATCGATGAAACTCGAAATCGAAGCCGAAAGCTTGTGGTCCGACGACCCAAAGCTCACCGAACACCTCAAGAACCCTGACTTCTTCGATGTACGCAAGTATCCGAAAATCACGTTCGAAACAACGGCCATCAATGCGGCCAGTGAAGATGACGTGCAATTGACCGGCAAGATGACCATGCTAGGCAAGACCGTCGAGGTCAAGGTACCTTGCAAGGCTACCATCGCCGAGGGAAACGCAACGCTCAAAGCCGACTTCAAACTCGATCGCACTAAGTTCGGGATGATGTACGGCAAAGGCAAGATCAACGACGAAGTTGAAATCACCGCCAACTTGGTTTTCAAGCGTCCCTAAAGACCCATTCGATCACTAAAACGCCGTTCGTCGGGCTTGTCCGAGGCGGCGTTTTTTTTTGAATGGTTCGTAAGCTGAGAAGGATTTAGATGACGTACTGCTCTCGCAATCGAGACATGCATTCGACGAGCGGTCGACGCCGAGAATCTGCTGAGAAAAGACCTGCATTGGGAAATAAGTGGCCACTCGAATCGATCGCTTGGTTCCAAATAATCCCGTGCACACTCGGTTTGGACAAAAGCATCTGAAGAAGCTCTAGGCCGTTGGGGGGCAGCGCCGTCGGGCGAACGGCAACTGCCGCCTCTGAGCCTTCTTCAAGCTTGGTTCCAAAAAGGTCCGGATCGGTGTCTTGCATGAAATCGTGGACATCTACCGAAGGTTGGCTGCCCGGATAGGCCCAGGACGAGACGATGGAGTTTTGATACAAAGCCGTCGGGTCGTTCTCGAGCGAAAGGGGAGCGGTCAATCGTACCAAGAGGGATTTCTCGAGGAATTGCCAGTGGTCGATGATGTCCGACAAATCGATCAAGTCTCTTGGCAATGTCCCATAGGGCCAGCAGTTCAAGTTCAAATCCAGGCCGATGCCCGCAATGTCCTTGTCGTGGACTTGGATCAAGCTTCGAGCAAAGCGAAAAGGATCGATGCTCTGTTGGTTTTGAGTCATGTACTCTGCTGCCGGCAGATTGATGCAAAAAACGATTGGGCTCTTGGGGTCCACGCTCCGTATCGCACCGATAACTCCTGAGGCCAAGCGGAAGGCTTGTTCGTCACTCAGTTCGTACTGAGCGCAAGCATTGATGCTTGCACTCGCATCCCAGAGTCGAACACGCCCGAGGCATTGCGAAACGACGTTTTCAACATGGCTAATGACCTTGTAACAGACTTGATCGAAGGATGTCGCTGGCTGAATGAACGAAGGACACCTGCCCTGTTGAAGCGACACCAATGGTCCGCCGATGACCTTAAGGTCTCTTTCTTTGGCCCAGTCGAGTTGTTGGAAGACCGGATCATTATCTGCCAGTCGGTTTGCTCCAGGTGCGATTCGATGGATTCCAAGGTCGATGCTGATGGCATTGCAGGCAGGCAAGAGCTCTTGGCCGATCGAATGCCAATCCGGGATCGTGGGAAGTTGCACACCAAAGAGTGTTTGAAGTTTTTCACCCCCGAGCAATCGAGCTTGTAGGACTTGCGATGAGTAAGCTCGAGCTAAGGACCGCGAGGCCTCGATGGCCTTATCGATCGAGCATTGGGCCTGTTGTCCAGGCGCATCGCGGCCCTTTTCCTCGACGATCGCCTGGACGAAGTGCTCGAGGGCTTGGTCCATCGATGCATGGTAGGCCGCAGGGATCCGCAAGCCTCGTATGTGCTCCCAGGAAAAGGCGCGGGTGCGAATCCGATGGATTGTTCCTCGGGCCAATTCCAAGCGCAGAGAATAGGGGGTCTGTGAGCTTTTCAGGGACGTCGAGGTAAGAACGACCGGTCCATAGTCCGTCGTCGGCCAGGGCATCGAAAGCTTGCAGGTATCGTTTTCGTCGAAATCGAAGCTGAGGATCCCGTCGGCGATCGAACGTCGTGAGGGTTTAGGGATCCCTTCGATCGCTCCGGCAACATAGGCCGATTCCCAAAAGCGCGAATCGAACTGGGAATGGTCAGGAAGTCGGAATCGCAGGATGCCCATAGAGCCACGGCTAGAAGGTATTGCTTCGGATAAGTCTTGCTAGAGCGAAGACCGACAGTGTAGCGGGTTTCGCTAGCATTACAACAAATCCAGAATACAGTGCCGAACCGAGCCAGTGGGTTTCGGATCAATCGCCGCGGAGTTTGAGATTCAGACCGGTGAGTTTCTCGCGAACTTCGGTCAAGCTTGTGACGCCAAAGTTCTTGCATTCGAGCAGGTCATCGCCGGTCTTTCGGATCAATTCACCGATGGTGTTGAGTTGCAGGCGGACCATGCATTTTCTTGCTCGAACCGAGAGATTCAACTCGGAGATCGGGCGGTCCAGGAGCATCTGCTGATCTGGGGTCATGCCCGAGAGGTCCAAGGGTGGCTCGGCTTCTCGCTTCTCGTGGGCATACTGCCCGAGCGAAAGACTTTTTGCGGCGAGCATTTCCTTGATCTCTACCAGCGAGGTTTCGCCGAAGTTCTTGCTCGATAGGAGGGTTTGTTCGGAGACCCGCGTGAGGTCTCCAAGCGTGCGGATTCCCATCTTTTGCAGACAATTTCGGGATCGGACCGACAGTTCGAAGTCGGTCACCGAGATGTTGAGCAGTTGGGCAAGTTTCTCGTTTTTCTTATGGGTTTCTTCGTCGACCGATTCGGGACCACCGGCGATTGCGTCCTTGAGATACATCTTGGCGACGTGGTGGTCTGGGCAGGTCTCCAGAATGCGTCGGTACACGCCCTGAGCGCGTGAGTAGTCGTTTCGGTCTTCGTAGAGGAGTCCAAGGTTCAGCAGGGTTCCGATGTGCGAGGGGATTAGCCCTGCTCCGCGTTGGTAGAGTTCGAAGGCTTGTTGGTCGTGTCCGAGTCGATCGTACTCTAATGCCAAGCCGAAGAGGGCACCGCCGTGTTTCGGATTGTGTTGCAAGGCTCTTTGGTACAGAGCGATGACCTCGGGGAGATTTCCTCCGATGGCCGCAAGGGTCGCTGCCCTCTGGTAGGGGTATTCGGGGTGCTGTTCGACGGGTCCAAAAATATTGTCGAGCAGTTGGAGGGCTTCTTCTTTACGTCCGAGATACCGTAGGACTTCGGCTCGTGAAAGTTGGCACCATTCGGCAGTGTAACCAGCCTTTTCGGCGGCTTGGTAGTAGTCCAAGGCGCGTTGGAATTGGTCGGTTTGGAAGCAAATTCTCCCCAGGTAATACTGGGCCAGAGCCCCACCATCACCTTGCTTGAGGGCACTTTCGGACTCCGCAAACCTGCCCAGAAGAAACAAGCAAACCCCTAGCCGCACTTGAGTGGCAGGCGATAGACCTTGGGTCTGTTGAAGTTCTTGAACAGCATCCTTGAGCAATGCCAACTGCGTGAGATCTTCTTCGACAGCTCGAGTAATACGCTCGATGTCTGAAGGTCCAAAGGATTGATTCGCCAGGACGACTTCACGAATGTCGATCGATGATGCTGCTACCATGGATGCTGTGGTTCCAATTCTGATTCACGAAGCTGAGAAAGCCGGCAGTGGGAGTCGAACCCACAACCCCCGCATTACGAATGCGGTGCTCTGCCAATTGAAGCTATGCCGACAACCCGCCCAAGGACGGAAACCTAGGCTCTGGGGGTACAAAGATAATTGCTAAACGCTGAAAACGTCAAGTCCTCTTGCCTGCTGAGAGCAGGTCCACTGGTCGAAAATCCTGTGGATCAAGCGCCTCTGGGGAGTCTTGAACTGCCAGTATGCGTGGCAGCTTGCGTTGCCGCTTGGGAGATCGATGGGGCAGAAGAGAAAGAAATTGGCTCGTTCTCTTGGTGGGTTTGTGACGGAGAAGTCGCGTTTTTCGCGGGAAAACGATTTCGGTAAATCCAACGTTCCCACCAATTTGCCACCCGGATTCGACGGTCTTTCAGGGAAACCAAATGCTGCTTTCCGGTTCGAGTTTCCAAAACCAGATCTTGGTCGCTTACCGATCGGACGATCCAATACTTGTCGACTTCATAGGAATAAAGATCGCCTCGGGGAGCTGGACTGATGTTTTTCGCACGTTTTCCAGGAGAAAGCCCGTACTTTTCCCGTGTGCAAATCACCCAGTCGTTGACTTTAAACCGACTCTCCATGACAGACTCCGACCCGTCGAGCAAAAAACGACATATATTCGATGAATTCTTCCAAATATCGAACGCCTGAATCCCTCCGGCGCTCGTCCCTGATGCAAATTCTCGGATGCATTTGACCTAAGTCTAGTCCAATCATGGGGTTAGCAGGCGATTTACGTGGGAATTTCACGGAATCCTCACAGAACCCTACTTTTTTTCGCAACGGTTGCCACAACGGGTTCCAAGGGATATCCTTAGATTTATGTTGAGCCTCACGGGTGATTCAGGTGCGCAACGAACGGAATAAAACAGGACTCTATGTCAGACCATTGGAATTTGCTTGCGGATCAGCTTGGCACGCCGAACCTCGCTCCACGCTCAAAGAAAACGCCGAAAACCGAGGCTCCCATCGAGCCTGCCCCGGCGATTGCCCCGGTCAAACCGAAGACATCCAGTCGGCCAACGGATGTTCCCGAAGAGATTCTTACTACCCCGGAATCACTCCCTGGCCCGGGAAATTCGTCCGGATCGAACTCCGATTCTAAGTCCGAGGACAAACCCCGCGCGACCCGCAGCCGTCCGACCGCATCGTCACCTAGGAAGCCCAAACCCGCTACCGAAGCGGTCCAAGACAAATTCGGCGACGGGCTTTCCGACTTGCCCGGATCGTCTGAGCCGAACTTAGACCCTGAAACGGTTTCGTCGTTCGAGCAGTTTGCAAAGGCTGGCTTTACCCAGTCTGCCGGTCGACGCGCCGATCTCTCTGCAATCGACCTTGACCAAACACTCCCGACTCAGGCCCAATCCGTCTCCAATCAGGAAGCTCCCCTGTCCGATTCAAAAACCCAACCTGCTGCCTCACGATCTGTCGAGTCTCGAACACCCGTGCAACAGGTCAAAGAACCGCAGGTGAAGGAACCTCGCGAGAGATCCATGCTCCAGAGCTCATGGGACGCTCTAGCAAATCTCTTTGGCGTATCCTCGGACTCTCGACGCGAACCGACCGAGACCCCAGTTGCCCCCAAATCGCCCGAACCCAGAGTCGACGAGCCAAAAAATTCGCAAGATCGGAATGTGCAAGCCAACCGGCCATCGTCCAAGCGGTCGGCCCCGAGCAGCATGTGGGATTCCGAAGAAAAAGCGTCGAGGCCCGATCCCTCCCCAGAGACGATCAAGAATGAGGATTCTGTTTCGACCGCACCGGTCTCGGCACCACGAAACCGACGCCCCGAACCGAGGGATCTAGAATCCGTCGCATCGGATCGCCGGGGACCAAGGCG